>NZ_JBEPKY010000010.1:0-254030 GCF_040544975.1 Pseudacidovorax sp. 1753
GCACCACGCAGTGACGCTGAACATACGGGGCAACTCGTACCGGCTGAAAGACAAACTCAAGGCCGGCCTCATCCGAACCAACGACAACGAGGGTTAACAACCGGGTGGGGAAATTTAGATTGCCATGGGTGGGGAAAATTGAAATGCCCTTGACAAGTTCGACTGGAGCGAGGAAGGCTGGGGGTGGGCGGCATCTACTACCGCGTGCAGGTGGCGCACATGAAGCTGTGTGCCTCGCGGGCGTTCTGGCTGGTGGCCTATCTCAGCCAGGGCCACGAGATGCTGTTCGACGCCCACACGCGGTCGTTTGCAGCGCTCGGCGGCGTGGCCCGGCGAGGCATCTACGACAACATGAAGGCCTGCGCGCACACCACCGCGCTCATCGATGCGTCCGGCAAGGGAATCGACTCGGCAGAGCCCGACAAAGCCAGTATGTCCGGAAAACTTTCGAGGAGTTCAAGGCGCATGGCGTCGATAGGCTCGACGGCCACGATGTTTCCGCCACATTGACGCAGTACGGGAATGAACTTTCTGTGCCCGCACCGAGTTCCAAGGTCGTGCGCCCAGGACCGAAGCCGACCACGTCTCGGAGCCATTCAGCCGCTTCAGGCGGATAGCCGGGTCGCCCGCCGGCATAGGTCTTCGCGGCCGTTTGGTAGCCTTTGACTGAGGTGTGGACAGGCACTGGGTCTCCTTCGAACAACAATGAAACGCCGACGCGACCCATTCGGGACGGTCCCAAAATAGCGGTCAGCCATTGCGCCTACCTGACTCTCCGGCCGTGCGGGTGGGTGGAAGTGGTCTTCGCTGCGTGAGTTGCATGCGCGAGGTATATCTCGGCGGGTGCCGGTTTGGCGCTGAAAGGATGCGTGAAACCTGTTTGAGCAGCAGGGGGCCGGCACGTGTCAACTGCGTGCTGTGGGTGATAGAACGAGCAAGCGCGCTCCAAGTCCGCGAACTGACTTGCACGCACTCATTACTGGAGGACTATTTTGATCAGCGCCAACAAAAGTCTCGCTTTCTTGGAAGCACGGATCCGGCAGTTAACCAAGGAAAAGGGGGATCTGGAACGCGAACAGAAGCGGATGAGGAAGATTGAACTTGAGGTTCTTGCGGATGCCTATGCACGTAAGCTGAGGGCCGCTGGCTTCACGATAGAGCAGGGGGCCGCTGCACTTCGAGGCTACAAGCACTTTGACGCGAAGCCGGCCAGCCGACACGTTCAGAAGCCTTCGATGGCGTCAGCCGACAGGTCGGTCTTCGCTACGGCGACACGCCTTATGGGCGACGATGCGAAGGCCTGGCTAGAGCGTCCTCACCCCCTGCTGGGTGGCATCTCGCCAGACGAGTGCTGCGCGTCCCCTGGAGGTGTCAAGAAGGTTCAGGCGCTTCTTGCCGCGTACTCTGAATGACGGGGCTATTGAGCGGGGACCTTCGGCGGGCTCTCATTGCACCAGATATTCTTTGGGCCTAATCTGCCACGTCAGAATAGTTGTCGCATCTGACCTTCAGCCGGTGGGCCGCGCCGCTTCAGCACGCGCAACGGCATGAATGGTCTTTTGGACCTTCACGGAGTCGTCTAGGCAGGACGCATTGACCCACCGGCTGGGCCGCCGAATCGCTGTTTTCCGAGTGGCGAGTGCGTGCCTGCTTTTCTAAATCAGGGCCGCCATATCTCGCAGGTGCGCGGCGGTCTGAGGCAGGCCGCGCTTTTCGAAGAGGGCGATCAAGGCCGCGGCGTCGTACTGTGGCCTTGCCCAGCGCTCGCGCATGCGCTTGAGTGCGGCAAGCGCGGTCATTTTCTCGAGCATCAGTTGATTGAGCACGAATTCGTCGGGCGTCTGGACCTCAATGCCGAATGGGTCCAGGATTTCGTTGGGGAAGTCCTTCCCGTTCCACGTCACGATGGCGTCCGCGTGACCTGCAATCGCAGCCGCCAGCACATGGCGGTCGTCAGGGTCTGGAAGTTCGAGCCCCGCGATCAGGTGTTCGTAGCCGGAAACCAGGCAATCTGGAATGGCCTCCTCCATGGCGTGCGCCGCCGCCGTGACCTTGTGGTCCATGCCGGGCCGGTCCCGCAGCAAACTGCGCGTCCATTCGTCTCGGATGTGGGCAGACCACTTGGCACTGTAGAGATCGGCGTTGGCCAAGCTCAGGAGCACATCGCGCAGCAACGCCGGGTACAGCACGTTGGCGTCGAGTACCGCCGTGTACCGCGCGCTCCCTGCCACTCACAGCTCCTCGCCCATCTCTTGAGAGAGGTCGTTGAGTTGTTTGAGGGCGCCCGCGGACCGTTGCTTTTGCTCCTCCTTGTATCGCATCAACTCCTCGAACTCGATGCGGCGATGGCGGTTGATCAGCCGACACTTCAACCGGCCCGCTTCGATCTCCCGGATGACAAAGGGGCGGGACACATTGAGGAGCGCCGCGGCCTGCTGCGTCGTGAGCTCCAGCTTCTGTGGGACCAGCATCATCGGCTCACGCTTGGCCATCTGACGCAACACGTCGGCAAAGAAGCGCAGGGCGCGCGGAGGCACAAGCAAAACGGGCGCTTCGCCGCCTGTTTCCTCATCGATTTCGATCGTCACTTTGACGGCCTTCGACTTGGAATGATCCAAGGCCGCCACGAGACATGCTGTCGCAGCACCCGCCATTTCCGCCTCCATTTCAGTAGCGGGGTCGAGTATCTGAGTCATGGTGCATCCTTTCTACGAGCGACGTCGTCGAGTTTAAATCGAAATAGACGCACCATTCGCACTATTCGAAACAGCTTGAGTGCTAGCGAGAGACCCAGGCGACAACCATCGAACGGCGGCTGCGATGGGTGGAGACGGCAGCGAGAAAGATCTGCTGGAGCTCCCTGTTCCCGTGCGCCGATTCTTCGGTCACGCGCTGGAAGTCGCGAAGCGCGGTGAGCAGCACAACCCGGCCAGGATGCGCAAGGGCATCTCGACGGAGCCGGCGTGCTGGAGGTCGGTGCGGACGGAACCTTCCCTTGCTATCTGTCGGCGGCTGAAGGCTTCGACCTGTCGCTCGCAAGGCGGCGACCCCTGCAAGGTGTGCGATCGGGTGCGTTGCCAAGCCTGCGCGTGCCGGCAGTTCCTGCCGTCCGGCTCTGCGGGCTTTGCCCCGGGCCGACGATGGCGTCCCGGCCTCCCGGCTTCGATCCCTCACGCCTACGGCCGCCGCCGTGCGACGGCCTGCGCGCTCCGCTTGCCCTTGGACAGGGGGTGGAGGGGGGGCTGGCTTGCTGGTTCCCTTCATCCTTGCACACCGTTCTCGCGGTCAAGGTCGGCGCGTGCTGCGCACGCTGGCGGCCTCACGGCCGTCTTCGAACCTGTGACCGCTGCGCTGCGGTGTGCCGGTTCCGGTCCCGGGCAATTCCGCCCGGTCACTGGAGGCCGTCATGGCGCACGATCTGTTCTCTTCCCTCGATCACCTTGGTTCTGCACCCGCTGCTTCGCTACTGGTCCAGGATCGTTCTGGCGAGTACCGACCGGCAACGGCCGATGAACTGCTTCTCGCGGCGCAGCAGGTGCTGGCGGGTCACGTGCGGGGCTCTGACGTGATGGACTCGCCGGCCGCCGTGCGGGAGTTCTTGAAGCTGCGTCTGGGTGTACTGCCGCATGAGGTGTTCGCCGTGATTCACCTGGATGCGCAACATCGGGTGCTGGATTACGTCGAGATGTTCCGGGGCACGGTGAACCAGACGTCGGTGTATCCGCGCGAGATCGTCAAGGAGGCGTTGGCGCGGAACTCGGCGGCATTGCTGCTGGTTCACAACCATCCATCGGGTACGGCGGAGCCGTCGCGGGCCGACGAGGTCTTGACGCGGAATCTCAAGGAGGCGCTGGCGCTGGTGGATGTCCGGGTCCTCGATCACCTGATCGTTGCCGGTCCCACGGTGCTGTCGTTTGCCGAGCGCGGCCTGCTGTGAGCGGAGGGGGCGGCCCCTCCTGCGGCTCACCGCGTCTCCTGGGGCTCTATGGCACAGGGCCCTCGGGAAGGTGATGTCGTGCTTGACGGGGAAGGGCTTGCTGCTCCCTTCATCCTGTCACGGCGTGCTCGGTCGTCAAGGGCGGCGCGCCGCTGGCGCTTGCGGCCGGACGGCCGCCTTCGGCCCCTGACCCCCTGCGCTGCGCCGTGCGGATCACGGTCCCGGGCAATCCCGCCCGCACAACCGGAGATCCTCATGGACGAAAAATCTTACGTGTCGCTGGAGCAGAAGTCGTGCCTTGTCTGTGGCCTGACTTTCGATACCGGCAACCTGCTGCTGGACAAGCGCCTGCGGCCGAACCTGGCGCGTCATACGACGACGGGCTGGGGCCTGTGCGCCGAGCATCAAGCGCTGTTCGAAGACGGCTTCGTCGCGCTGGTCGAGTGTGATCCCGAGCGCAGTGGCGTATCGGCAGGTATCGCGACGCTCAGGCCTGAACAAGCCTATCGGACAGGGCGTCTTGCACATCTCAGAAGGGAGGTGTTCAAGCGCCTTTTCAATGTGTCCATCACCGATGGGCAGGCGTGTGTCTTCGTCGAGCCTGGCGTGATTGCCCAGTTGGAGGCGATGGCGGCTGCACCACGCTGATCGGCGGCGACGGCCGATGACGCGCCGCCTGCTCCGGGCGGCGCGGATATGCGCCTCGAGGCCTTGGCCTGCAGGTCCGGCGCCTGCCCGGAAGCGGTGCCCCCTGCATGCCAGCGGGCGCGTCATCGTCCCTCGCCTTACGCGCGGCGTAGAACCTTGGCGGGCGCATTGGCGGCGGGCGACTGGGGCCGGCGGTTGGCGCGTCGCCATGAGTCATGCAGGCAGAAGCAGGCGGCCGAGCGGGGGATGGGCGCAACCAGGTTGACGTGGGCCGCGCCTCCCTGGAGCGTCTCGGGCACGTCTTGCCGTCGACGAATGCGGTGTTGCGCGTCGCTCCGCCCAGGACACGATGTCGACTGTGCTGTCCGGGTCTTGCCCCTGCGCCGAATGTGCTGGCTCTGCGGGTGTGGCCTGCGCCCTGGATTCCTTGCGAGTGACGGTCCGCTCCCCCGGCCTTGTCTTTGAGCGTGAATCCTGGCGTGGGCACGGCAGGCCTGCGCTTCGCTCTGCTGCGCTTCAGCCCGCCTCGGGCTTGATCGCCGCAACCGGCCTGCCCAACAAATTTCCCCTGCGCTGCGCGCATTCCTCGCGAGGCAAATTTGCCGGGCCTGCCGGTCCTCCACTGCGTTGCGGCCTCCGGTGCGACGCGCCCGACCCGCGCCGGCCGGATCACCGCACAAGGCCGCGATGGGCGCGGACCTGGCACCACCTCGAAAGGAAACACCATGAGCACCATCGGCCAATTCACCGCCTCGAGCAACAGCTACACCGGCACCGTGCGCACCCTCACGCTGAACGTCAAGGTCCGCATCGTGCCCAATGACAAGGGCAGCGACAACGCGCCGGACTTCCGCATCGTGGCCGGCAATGGGCTGGAGATCGGCGCGGCCTGGAAGAAGGTCAGCCGTGCGGAGCGGCCTTACCTGTCGGTCACGCTCGATGACCCGTCGTTCCCGTCCACCATCTATGCCCGCCTAGTCGAAGGCGAAGACGGTGCACACCAACTGATCTGGACGCGCACCAAGGTCGACTGACCGTCCAGCAAGGCGCCCCGCTTCGGCGGGGCGCCTTGCTGTTGTTCGGCGGGACCCAGGCCGGGCTCGCGGATGAGAGATATCTCTTGTCCCGGTAGCATGTCCTATTCGGCGTGAAGACGCTTCTATGGCTTGGCGGCTTTCAGGATCAGGCAGGAGGCCCGAGTCTGTGAAGGCTTGAGAACGTAGAGGCGTAGGGGCGGCTTGTTGACTCATCGGGGCATCGGTTCATCGAGCTCTCACAAAGGCGTGTGCGTGTTTGATCGGCGGTTGTGCGTCTGCGGCGATGCCGCACCGCGCTCTTGTGCTGACGCATCGAGCCACCCGGTCATGCGTGTCCGGGCGTCTCGACCCTGGCGGGCGCCGATCGCTGACGCCTTCGCGCCTTGCGGCGCTGCGCGCTGCGCTTGCGGGAGGATGCTGTGGAAAGGCTGGCTTGCTGTGGCGCCCATCGTGCCACGGCGGTCTGGCCGTCAAGGTCGGCGCGTGCTTTGCACGCTGGCGGCCTGGCGGCCGTCCTGCGGAACCTGTGACGGCGGCGCTGCGCCGTGCCTCGGCGGTCGCTGGGCAATCCTGCCCGGCAACCATGAAGAGGTTCATCATGACGACGCTCATCACCGAAGAACAACGTGTGCAACTGCTGGAGAACGGCCGGCAGTCCCGCGATGAACGGCAGTTCGATCCGATACCGGTGGTCAAGCTGTTCACGCCCGACGCAGGCGCGACGTGGCTGTTGACCGAAATCGACCCCGATGACGTAGACCGTGCCTTCGGGCTGTGCGACCTGGGGTGGGGCTGCCCCGAGCTGGGGTGGGTGAGCCTGCGGGAACTCGGAGCGTTGCGTGGTCCGCTGGGCCTGCCTGTCGAGCGTGATCTGGGCTTCCATCCGACGAGGTCCATCACGGCCTACGCGGATGAGGCGCGTCGGGCGGGGCGCATCGTGGCGTAGTCGCCGGGCGCCTGTGACCGCGTCGCGGGCCTGGGCTGAAGATTGGCGTGTCGTGGCGCTCTTCGACGGGCACTCGCTGGTCCACAAGACATGTGAGTCCGCAGGCGTGCAGTCCAACACAGTCGCTGCGCGCCATGCACGTCCCGGGCTCGCAACGGCACCGCTGGGTCGGCGCGGGCATCTTGCGCGGGGCGTGGCTCTGCCGGATCGCAATGCCCAGCCCCGGCGCGATCGATCAACGCAACTTCGCGGCCTCGCGTTCAGCCTTGGCCTCCTTGATTCGCAGTGTGCCGAGCTGCTCCAATGCCCACGTCTCGAGAGCTTTCGCATCGCGCGCCGTAGCGGTCGCCATCTCGACCACTTGGCCCCAGTAATCTTGGGTGATGCGGTTGTCTGAGGCCAGCGCCCGGGCCAGGATGGCCATTTGCCCGCACGAAGTGATCTGCATGTGCAGGATCGTGATGCCCGTGGGGTGATTCAACTCTGCGATGGGCAGGGCAGTGAGAAGCTGCTTGAGATCGTCCACCGTGGCGAGCAGGGATTGCGCGCCGACACGGTCCTGACGCTCAGCGATGTGGCGTGCCGTGTCCCACACCGAATGGGAAATTGCCGCGGCCTGCGCGGCTGCCTGGAGGTGGCGTATGTCCTGGCGCCGCTCGCGCTGGAGTTCGAGCTGCCTTTGGGCCTCGGCTTGCTTGCGCAGCATTCGCGAGCCGCCGTAGATCGTGACGGCCGCCACGCCGGCTTGGAGCCATGCGGGCGACCAGCTCATGAACTGGTCCATCGTGACGGTCATGCGAGCTCCTCCGGACGTCGACACCGCAGCATAGGGCCAGATCGTCCGAAATCATTCAGTGTGCACGACGACGGCGCGGCGGCGCGGCTATCGTTCAAGCCATCGAACCGGGGGATGCGCGACGATGATTCTTTGTACCTGGGCAGGTTTCACCGACACCGCCACCGACAGCGCGCTATGCGCCAGTTGGTGGCAAGCGTGGGGTTCTGTGCTTGCCATCGTGGCCGCCGTGGTGGTGGCTTTCGTTCAGCACCGGCAGAACCTCAAGGCGCATCAGCGCGCGGCCGACGATGCGCACGCACGTGCGTTGGCCGCACCCTTGGCGATTGCCGAGCATTTGGCTCGGAACCTGGCCGACCTCGACGCACTGGTGCGTCAGGCCGCCGACGAGCCGGCAACAAGCCCGCTGTCTTCTGAGATCCTGCTTCAAGCCGGAATAGAGTTGGAGGCCACGCGTCAGGACCTCGATGTGCTCAATGGCATCGTTGTGCAAGACGTGCCGAGCTATGCGCTCATTCGTTCGCTCAGGAGGCTGGCGCCTCGCTTCGGCGAAACCATCAACCTGTTGGAGCAGTTGTACGTCACGGTGCTGAATCGGGTTCCGATCATCAATGCCGCGGCGGAGCGCACCGCACAGCGCGTGTCGGTGCTGCTCGACCAGATCAACCACGAGGTGGACGTGCTGCGCGAAGCGCTGCCGCAGCATGGGCGGGATATCCGGTAAAGGCTTGGCCGATGAGGCCCCCGTCATGTTCCCCGCGTGCGTTCGATCGCCGCGCGCATCGCGCCACGAAGGGCTTTCAAAAGCGTCTCCATCGTCTATCGTTGGAGTACTTCAACGCAGCTTGGGAGTCCGCATGTCGCTTTGTGTCCGCGCTGTTCAGCAAAGCCAATGCGGCCTCTACCGTCTCGATGTGGCGGCAGCCGCCCGCGCCCCATGACGGGCAAGCTTTACCGCAACAAGGAATGGGCCGCGTACCGGGCCAAGGTGATCGAGGCCGATGGACATGCGTGCACCACGTGCGGCGCGCGGGCCAGCCATGGTGCGAAGCTGCAGGTTCACCATGTCGGCTACATCCCGGGCTTCAGGCCGTGGGATTACCCCTTGTCCGAATGCCGCACGCTGTGCAAGGGCTGCCATGCGGCCGAGCACGGTGTGGTGCCGCCAAAGGTCGGCTGGACGTTGTACAGCGAAGATGACCTCG
The DNA here is from genome assembly GCF_040544975.1 of Pseudacidovorax sp. 1753. Taxonomy (NCBI): domain Bacteria; kingdom Pseudomonadati; phylum Pseudomonadota; class Betaproteobacteria; order Burkholderiales; family Comamonadaceae; genus Pseudacidovorax; species Pseudacidovorax sp. 1753. The sequence continues at coordinate 8,570 of NZ_JBEPKY010000010.1, forward strand.
GCGGCCTCAACGGCGAGTGCGAACTCTGTAGGCAGCCTCTGCGCTATGTGTTCTCTGTCTTCCACGCCCAGTGGGGAACGATGGATGTCGGAACCGATTGCTGCGACAACCTCACTGCCACCAGTCAGGCGGGCGAGGCGAAGGAGCGGCGGGAGCGGCGACTTGCCAGGCTGCGCACTTTCTTGAAATCACCGCACTGGCGACCGCACAGCACCTCGCATCATTGGATGCGCAAAGATGGCTTTGAGCTCATCGTGCGGCGGGCCAGCGATGGCTATCTGATCCAGGTGGACGACAAGCCCGGCAAGCAGCGGTTTGCCACGATGGCGGACGCCAAGAAGAAGCTGTTCTACCTGTTGGACTCGAACGAGCTGGCGGAGTACCGCATGAAGCGGCATGCAGCGGCCGAGGCCCGGCGTTGGGACAAGTTCCACGGACGCAGTTAGGCGAGGGCCGGATCGGCATCAGCGCCTCACCCTCTTCTGCTGCGCCGCAGCGGTCGTCCCCCTCGGCATGGCTTCGTTTCTGAGGGTGGGGCACGATGGCGGCGATCCGGTGGCAGTCATGCATTGCCGCCGGGCCGCCACTGGGCTGCCAGGCGCCGCAACGGGATGACTCCTTCGCTTGACTTCGTGTGGGGCCGGCCGCTGGGGTCGTGGGCGTGGCGTTGATGCGACCGAGCGAGGGAAAGCAGACGCCCGGCTGGCTGCTTGGGTCCTGCCGCGTTCATTTGGCCGGCGCCCATCATGGGCGCCTCCAGCACTGCAAGTACTCGTGTGCATGAAGGGGGAGCGCTGTAACCATTGCCTTTGCTCCGAGGGGTAGAAGTTGCCTGCCGAGCGCGTCAAGGTTCACTGCCTCGGGGCCTGGGGGGCCCGATATCCCACAGGCTGGGGCCGATGGCTCCGCGGGGCGCCGCTTCCGGGCTTGTGGCCGACAAAGCCCCGTGGACGATGGGCTTGCATGGCACCCTGCGAGACGTACCTCGCGGAGCACGCTGTGATGAGCTTTCCTTGCGCCGACGCACCCTGGCAGTCCAATGCCGCCTACCTCTATCTCCTTGACCTCGACGGCCACGACCTGGCGTGGGAGTATTTGCGTCGGCACCCGGGCTATCGGAGGGCTTGGCGGCGAGGTCAACCGCTGCGCCGCTGGGGCCTGCGATGTTGCCGCTGACCCCCGACTGGACGCGCGGGATGCGCATCCGGTGTGGCTGAACGACGGCGATGACGCATTGCACGTGCGCGCGTCGAGCACGCCGGAGACAAGTGCTCGCTGCTTTGACCTTTGGCGCATCCCTGGCCGCAAGCAACTGGCGGGCACCGCCGATGCCCTCCTCAGCGTCTCCGTCGGTCCGTGGCATGCGCGCATCCTGCTCGATGGGGCGTTGCCGGACGGCGCACCCTTCATCTGCACGGTGCCGCTGACGCCGCGTCTGCGCGGCCAGCTCCTGAGGTGGCAGGGGCTTGCCAGGCTGTTGCAAGGCGTTCTGCCGCCGACGTCGGCCGTCCTGCCGGCCAGCCGGAGCGCACTGCTGCACCTGCGCGCCTTGCAGGCGCTTGACGCCATGCAGTGGGGGGCGTCGCATCGCGATCTCGCCATTGCGCTGTTCGGCCTGGAGGCCGTCCGAACGGGGTGGCATGCCGACAGCACGCTGCGCGCGCAGGTGCGCCATCTGGTGGCGCGGGCTCGGGGTTTGATGCGCGGCGGCTACCTGGACCTGGCAGGCCTTCGCCCGGGAGACGCTGCCGCCCCCGGAGACGAAACCGCGCGCTGAATCTCTCCCTGCGCAGGTGCCGGGGATTTCCGGAGACTGCCTCCATCGGGCTGCGGATGGATCGCGGCCCTTCCACCCAGATGGAGTCCTCCATGGCGACCGCACACCCCTTTCCGCCGCGTGCCGCGGCAGCGGCTGCGACGCAGCCCGCTCATGCCGCACCTTCGGCCGACGCTGAATTCATGACGACCGCGGAAGCGGCGGCGCTGCTGCGCCTGTCGCCGCGCACGCTGGAGAAGCAACGGGTGCTGGGTGGCGGGCCGCGCTTTCGCAAGTTCGGCGCGCGGGTGGTCTACGCGCGGACTGACCTGCTGGCGTATGCCGACAGCCACACCTTCGGCATGACCTCCGATCCGGGCTATGCGGTCCGCGACGACGTCCGCTGACCGGGTCGGGAGGGCGAGATCTTGGCCAGACCATCCGGCGAACGCGAACAGCTCACGCTGTTTCGCGCGCTGCCCATCGAAGACATGGCGCCGCGCGACGCGCAGGACCTCATGGCCTATCCGTTCTTCAGCCTGGCCAAGTCGCGTCGGGTGGTGCCGATCCGCTTCGACGCCGGCGCCGTCTCGCTCACGGTCGAAGGTGTGCCGGAGCATGGCATCGCGACCATCTGGGATGCCGATGTGCTGATCTGGGCAGCCAGCCAGATCGTGCAGGCGCGGGACGAAGGCCGGCCCACCTCGCGCCTGGTGGCGGCCACCCCCTACGAGATCCTGCGCTTCGCCCAGCGTGGTACTGGTCGCACCGAGTACCTCGCGCTGCGCGCGTCGCTGGATCGGCTGCAGTCCACCACGGTGCAGACCTCCATCCGGCAGGCCGGCCGGCGCATGCACCGCTTCTCCTGGATCAACGAGTGGCGCGAGCACGTGCGGCCGGATGGCCGCAGCGACGGCATCGAGCTGATCCTGCCGGACTGGTTCTATTCCGGGGTGATCGACAACGCGCTGGTGCTCACGCTGGACCGCACCTACTTCCAGCTCACCGGCGGCATCGAACGCTGGCTGTACCGCCTGGTACGCAAGCACGGCGGACGGCAGCGCCACGGCTGGCGCTTCGAGCTGCGCTACCTCCATGCCAAGTCCGGTTGCCTGCAGCGCTACCGCGACTTCGTGCTGCACCTGCGCGCGCTCGCGCAGCGCCAGGCCCTGCCCGGCTACCGACTTGTTGTCGAGCGGATCGGCACCGCAGAGTGGCTCACCTTCCGGCGAGACGCGTGCGACGAGTTATCCACAGAAACCTGGGATGAAGCTGTGGATGGCGTGGGGACGGACTCGGGAGATCGGCGGCGCCGGGCACGGGAAATCGACGGCGCGCGACTCGGGAGATCACCGGCGCCAAACCTGCTGGAAGCCGCGCCCCGCAACGATTCCGGCCCTTCTTAACTTTTATCCATAACAGAGGCTAACTTGATGAATAGGAGAAGGGATGCCGCCTGCACTGCTCAACAGATGGGCAGTGCCGAAGACGTGCCGCGGCAAAGCCGCCCCTTGGAAGACCGGACCGCCCTGGGTGCCGCCCAGGCCAATGCGGTGGGCAAGGTCATCGCGCTTCTGAATCACAAGGGCGGCGCCGGCAAGACCACGCTGTCCACGCACCTAGCGGGCGACCTGGCCTGCCGGGGGCGGCGTGTGGTGCTGCTGGACGCCGACCCGCAGGGCTCGGCCCTGAACTGGGCGCAGCGTCGGCACCAGCGGGGCCTGAGGCGTCTCTACGGGGTCGTCGGGCTGGCGCGGGACACCCTGCACAAGGAGGTGCCCCAGATCGCGTCCCAGGCCGACTTCGTCGTGATCGATGGGCCGCCGCGGGTGGCGGCGCTCGCGCGCTCCGCGCTGCTGGCCGCCGACCTGGTGCTGATCCCGGTGCAGCCCAGCGCCCACGACGTCTGGGCGACGCAGGAGATGGTGCGCTTGATCGCGGCGGCACAGGTGTTGCGGCCGGGTTTGCGCGCGGCCTTCGTGATCAACCGGCGCGTCGTCGGCACGGTGATCGGCCGGGATGCGCGCGCCGCCCTGGCGGATCAGCCGTTCCCGACACTGCACGCCGACATCGCGCAGCGCATCGCGTTCGCCGACTGCGTAGCGGCCGGCAAGCTGGTGTGGGAAGTGGCGCCCAGGGGCGCTGCCGCGCGCGAGATCGCGGCGCTGGCGAACGCCGTACGGGAGGCATTGTGGTGACGCTGGATGGGGTGTCGAAGCCGCTGCGGCGGCCCGCCATCGGGCGCCGGCCAGCTGCCGACCCGGCGACGGCGTGGATGCACCGGGACGAGGGCGGCACATCCCAGGCCACGGCATCGGTGTTCACCGCCGGCCTGACGATCGATATGACGCCGGCACTGCGCGGGCGAATCCAGGTGACCGCATGCTGGGGCAGCGTGACTTTGGCCGATATGCAGCGCGATCTGCTGACACGGGCGTATCCGGAGGAACGTTCATGAGCGCGTTGCGCGGCGCCCTCGCGATTCGCAGCGCCTTGCCTCGCCTTAAGCCATCGCCGACAGCGTTGCGAGCACTTCGTTTCGTGTGCATCCTCGCGGGGCGGTGGACGCGCGCGGTGGCCATCCGGTGGGGCGCGCCCGAGCTCGGATGCGGGCGCCGCCTCTGTCGCAGAAGGTTCATGCGCCGCGCGAACTGCTGCCATGGCGAAAGGCCGTGCGACGACGCATGCGTGCTGCTGTGCCGGCACAGCAGGCCGCCTGCGCAGCTCCGTCGCGCCAGCATTTGCCGCATCCTGGCAGCGTGTCTGGGCATCCGCGTCCGTGTGATCGAACGAGGTTCGCCATGATGAAGCGCGCGCGCCGCCGGGCCGTGCTGCTGATCGTCGCCACGCTGTCCACGGCGATGTTGGCTGTGCCCGTTGAGCTGCCCCTTCCTGTGTGGGTTGTTTTCAACCCCAGCGCAAGCGTGGCGCGCGGCTGGTACCGCGTCGATGCGCGCCGCGATCCAAGCGCGCTGCACGTCGGCGACCTCGTGCTGGCCCGGCTTCCCGCCGAAGCGGCGGCGCTTGCCGCGCAGCGCGGCTATCTGCCTGAAGGTGTGCCGGTGATCAAACGTGTCGGCGCCGTGGCCCCGCAAGCGGTCTGCGTGTCCGAGGGGTGGGTCCGGGTCGATGGCGTTCCCGTCGCGGCCCTGCTTGGAGAGGACGGCGCGCGTCGCCCGCTGCATCACTGGACCCAGTGCCGACGCCTCGATGTGGGCGAGCTCTTCCTGCTCAGCACCACGCATCCGGCATCGTTCGACAGCCGTTACTTCGGCCCTGTGGGCGTTGCCGACCTGCTCGGTGTCGCGCAGCCTCTGTGGACATGGTGAGCGCTGTGAGCCTGCCCCTGCGCGTGCACCGATCGTGTCACCGGGCGGCTCCCGATGTGCACGTCCGTCGCCCAATGAGAGTCCACCTGGCGATCGCTGCAGCACGTCGCCTGGCATCGCCCGGGCACGGCGGCGCGCGTGCCGGAGGTCGGGCCTTGCCGAGGGCAGTGCCGGTTTCGGGGGGGGCTGCGGGGAGGCGGAGACCGAAGGCAAGAGAAAAGGATCGGCACGCCCCAGGGCGTTTCTTCCGTCTGCACAAGGGTTTGGCGCGGCACGCCGCAGACACCGCGGGTGCCGGTCCCGTGCGCCCGCGCACGGATGCGAGGGGCGGGGCATGACGCGCGCCGACGACGACCGCTTCCGACCGCGGCCCAGGCCGCCCAAAGCCCGCGGAGGGGCGCACCCCCAGGCTTTCGTGGCGCAGGTTCTGAAGGCCGCTTCTGTGGCCGGCGCCAAGTCCGCCCGGACGGCCGGCGGGCGACCCGCGTCGCGCTTCGGGCGCGGCCAGGTCGCCGCCGGCACCGCGGGGCGAGGCTTGTCTGCCAACGCGCGGCGCGTCGTGGTGAAGTCGCGGTTCGTGGTCCAGCGTCGCGCTGGCAAGGCCGGGGTGATGGCCCATCTGCGCTACATCGAGCGGGATGGCGTGACGCGCGATGGGCAGCAGGGCCGGGCCTATGGTGCCGACACGGACGCGGCTGACCTTCGGGCCTTCGAGGAACGCGGCCGCGGCGACCGCCACCAGTTCCGCTTCATCGTGTCGCCCGAGGATGCCGCCGAACTGGAGGATCTGCCGGGCTTCACCCGTCGGCTGATGCAGCAGATGGCCACCGATCTGGAGACGCCGCTGGACTGGGTGGCGGTGGACCATTGGGACACGGACAACCCGCACACGCATGTTGTGCTGCGCGGTCGGGTGGGCAGCGGCCGCGGCGAGCGCGATCTCGTGATTGCGCCGGATTACATCGCCCACGGCATGCGGCTGCGGGCGAGCGAGATCGCGACGCAGTGGCTGGGACCCCGCACGGAACTGGAGATCCAGCGCGCGCAGGAGCGGGAGGTGCAGCAGGAGCGGCTCACCGGCCTGGATCGACAGCTGCTGCGTCGGGCGCGGGAGGGCTCCGTGCTGCTGAAAGCCCGCGGACGCGCTCCGTCGCAGGACATGCTGTTGCGCGCGCGCCTGCAGCATCTGGAGGCCCTGGGCCTGGCACGGCGGCTGGACCCGCATGCATGGCAGCTGGCCGACGGGCTGGAGTCCACCCTGGCTGCCATGGGGCGGCGGGGCGACATCCTGCGCACCTTGCACCGTGCCATGGCAGGAGAACTGCGCGAGCTGGTGCCGGAGCCGGCGGCGCAGGCCCGGATCGTGGGACGCGTCCATGCCAAGGGGCTGCACGACGAGCTCTTGGAGCAGCCTTACCTGGTGATCGATGGCCTGGATGGGCGCGCGCACTATGTCACGCTGTCCGCTGGAAGCGACCTGGCCGACATCCCCGTCGGCAGCATCGTGGCGTGCCAGCCGGTGCCGTTGGGGCGCGCCGCCGATGGGCACATCCAGGCGGCTGCGCGCGACGGCATCTACCAGGCGTCGTCTCATCGCGCTTCGCTTCAAGCGGGCCGGCATCCCCGCGCCGAAGAGGTCCTGACCGCCTGCACGCGCCGGCTGGAGTCGCTGCGGCGGGGCGGCGTGGTCGACCGCCTGGGCGATGGCGTGTGGCGCGTTCCCGCGGATCTGGTCGAGCGGGCCCAGGCCTTCGATGGGCGCAAGCCTTCAGCCGGACTGGCGGTGGAGGTCCGCTGCCATGTGCCCCTGGAGCGCCAAGTCCATGCCACGGGCGCCACCTGGCTGGACCGGCAACTCGTCGGTGGCGAGGGCCATGAAGTGCCTGCCGCGGCCGGCTTTGGTGCACAGGTGCGTCAGGCCCTGGAAGACCGGCTGGACGTGCTGGAGACGCAAGGTTTGGCCCGGCGGCAGGGGCAGCGGGTCGTGCTGAGCCGGACCCTGCTGCAGACGCTGGCGGCGCGCGAAGTCGAACAGTACGGCCGCCTGCTGGAGGCCGAGCTGGGCAAGCCGTGGCGCGCCGTGCCCGACGGTCAGCGGATCCAGGGCATCTATAGAGAGTCGGTGCAACTGGTCAGTGGCCGCTTTGCCGTGCTCGACGAGGGCCGAAGCTTCTCCCTGGTGCCCTGGCGTCCAGTGATCGAGGCACGTCGAAGCCGGACATTGAGTGTGACGGTGAAGGGCAGCGCCGTGAGCTGGGACCTCGGACGCGGACAGGGCATCGGGCGGTGAGGGCTGCGAGGAAGAAGTGCTTCTCTCGGGGCCACCGCACGACCTGTCGCGGACGGGGGACGGCGGAGCTTGCCGTCAGGATGGAGGCACCGCGCCACGCGCGCTTCCACTGTGCTGGGGCGTGTCACGACGCGGACGGTGGCGCACCTCGGTGTCGGCCGACCCGCGAACGGCATCCGGCCAGCCCATCGTGTGGTGTGGCAAAGCGAAGCCGCAGGCGAAGAGATGCTGACCGTCGACATGCCGCGGCATGCCCAGCCGGGAATAGGTGAAGCCGCCACGATGCAGGATCCGCTCGATGGCCACGGGCGACACGCTGACGACCTGAGCGGCCCCGCGGCGCCAGGCTTCGCGCAGGCTCGCGCCGAGCAGATCGAGTGCGGCGGGTGAGCCCAGCGTGTGGCTGCTCGAAGGGGGTGCATCCGGATCCAGGGCCGCAAAGCGCGACAACTCCCAGACCGCGGCCGACCGTGGGCTGGGCGCACCGTCGAGCAGCTCGGGAAAGATGCCGGACAGCAGGTACGGGCCCGTGGTCGGCAGCAGGCGCGCGCAGCCCCGGATCCGGTCTCCCTCATTCAGGGCCAGGACGTAGACGGTGTCGGCTGTATCGAAGACGTCCCACTCGGCATCGTGACTGGCATCGGGGAGATCCCAGCCCAGCTGCTCGACAAAGACCCGGTGCCGATAGCGGCCGAGCGCGGCGGTCAACGGGGCGCCGAGTTGGCGGGCGTTGCCTGTCAGGTAGTGCATGAAACCTCCGGTTTGTTCACCGTAATTTCAGGCGCAGTCGGAGCGCGGAGCTACCTGCCGAATCTGGTAGTTGCGCCCCCGACCTTGATCGCCCTGCCTTGCCCCTGTAGGCGGGAAGACGACGGCATGCGCAGCAGGTCGGCGCGGCGTTTTGATGTTCGTCACACGCACAGCTGTTGCACAAAATGGGCACTTTTTATTAATCTTTTGTGATCCCGCTACCTGCGGGCCAACGAGTCGAGGAGGGGAAGTGCCATGGAGAGATGGGTGGGCGCACTGCTGGAGGCGCTGGACAGAACGACGTCCGTCAAGGGTGTCTTTGCGGCGGTGCAGGCGGGCGCGAGTCAGCTGGGCTTCGAGTGGTGTGCCTATGGGTATCAGTACCCGGTGCCGTTCACAACCCGACGCTGCTTCCTGATCAACAACTACGCCCCTTTATGGCAGGCGCGTTATCGGGAGGCCGAGTACGTGCGCATCGACCCGACGGCGATGCATGCGCGGGCCTCCTTGGAGCCCGTGCTGTGGAGCGATACCGTCTTCCGCCGCAGCGCGCAGCTGTGGGACGAGGCGCGCTCCTTCGGCCTGCGTTACGGCTGGGCGCAGGCCTGCTACGGGCCGGAAGGCGGTGTCGGGCTGCTCAGTCTCGCGCGCGCCGTGGAGCCGCTCAGCCCCGCGGAGCTGCGATCGAAGGAGGTTCGTATGCGCTTCCTGGTCAACGTGGCGCACAGGACCTTCTCGGAGCGTCTCGCGCAGTTCACCAGCATGCACCTGGAACCGCTGACTCCGCGGGAGCGCGAGGCGCTGCGCTGGGCTGCCGACGGGAAGACGTCCGTCGAGACGGCGCAGATCCTGTCGACGTCGTCGCACACGGTCGAATTCCACATGAAGAACGCCGGACGAAAGCTGGGAGCACGGAATCGGCCTTCCGCCACCGCCAGAGCGGCCGTCACCGGGATGCTCCGGTGAGAACGCTGGGGCGCCCTGCGGCGCCTCAGGGCCGTTTGCGCAGGGCGGCGGCGCCGGTTGCTGCGATCAGTGCCAAGCCCAGCCAGGTCATGGCGGAGGGCCGCTCCTGCCAGATCAGCATGCCCAAAAGGGTGGACCAGAGCAGCAGGCTGAAGCGCAGCGGCATGACCCGGCCCAGATCGCCCCGGCGCAGCGCCGCCACGAGCAGGAGATTGCCGGCCGTGGCGCCCAGGGCCGCTGCGGCCAGCCACACCAGGTGCGCGGTGGTGAGGGGCTGCGCAGGCGGGAGCACCTGCCACGCGATCACGCCGGCGATGCCCACGCTGGCACTGGTCATGAGCGTCAACTGCGGCGCCGACAGCGCCTGTGCCGCGCGCCGGGTGCTCAGGTCGCGGGCCGCCAGGCACAGCGCGCACACGAGGGCGGCCGCGACACCTGCAGGTGCGGGCGGCTGGTTCTGCCAGGGCTGTACGACGAGCAGGGCGCCCGCCAGACCGGCAAGAACGCCGAGCAACCGCGGCCATGCACGGATTTCCCAGCGAAGGAGTTGTGCGCCCATCACCGCCCACAAGGGGGCGGTCATGCTGATGGCCGTCACGACGCCAAGGGGCGCGAGGGACAGCGCCCACGTCGCGCTGGCGGCCGTGGTGACTTCAAGCGCGCATCGCAATGCCACTTCCGGTCGCAGCAGCCAGCGAGGCCTCGGCCGTTCGCGGGCCAGCAGCACCAGCGCCAGGGCGAGTGCGACCGCGAAGAGGCCCCGCACCGCCAGGATCTGAGGCACCGAAAGATCTTGGGCGCAGCGTTTGACCAGGGCGTCGTTGACAGCCCAGCAAGCCATGGCCGCCGCCATGGCTGCGGGTCCGCCCCGCCCGAGCGGATCAGGCTTCACCGGGGCGCTCGGCGTCTTCGGGTCCGGTCGGCGCGGTGGGCTGCGGCCACTCCAGATCCCGGTCGTCCAGCGCGGCACCACAGGCTTTCAGGGTGTCCCAGAGGGCTCGCGCCTTCAGCACGATCTCCTCGATCTCTGCGTCCGGGTCGGACAGGGCCACGATCGCACCGCCCGCGCCGATGCTGACCCGATCGTCCTGCACGACGAGTGTGCGGATCACGATGTTCAATCGCGCGGCCCCGTTGAGCGACAGATAGCCCAGGCTTCCGGAGTAGACGCCGCGGGGAGCGCCCTCCAGGGCGTCGATGATGCGCATCGTGCGCTTCTTGGGGGCGCCGGTCATGGAGCCTCCCGGGAAGGCCGCCCGCACGGCGTCGATGGCCGAGAGATCGGGGCGCAGGCGGCCACGTACGGTGCTCACCATCTGGTACACGCTTGCGAAGCGCTCGATGCCGAACAGCACCGGCACGTGGACGCTGCCGACCTCGCAGCTGCGATTGAGGTCGTTGCGCAGCAGATCCACGATCATGAGGTTCTCGCTGCGCGTCTTCTCGTCGGACTGGAGGGTGTGGGCGAGCTGCTCGTCCTCTTCGGGGGTCCTTCCCCGCGGCGCCGTGCCCTTGATGGGCTTGGACTCGATGGTCCGGTCCGGCAGGATGGCGAGGAAGAGCTCGGGCGAGGCGCTGAGCACGCTCAGCTCCGGCAGCGCCAGGTAGGCGGCGTATGGCGCGGCATTGCGCAAGCGCAGCGTGTGATAGAGCTCCAGCGCATTTACCCGCCCCATGCCCAGCAGTTGGTTCGTCAGGCAGACCTCGTAGCTCTCGCCCATGCGGATCTCGTGCTGGCAGCGTTCAATCAGCGTCCGATAGCTGCCGAGGGGCGTCAGCCACTGCATGCGCCGGACCTCGCTCGCCGCCTGTGCGCGGCAGGACGGGATGGGTGCCGGCGCGGCGCTGGCTTCGGCCTGCAGGTAGTCCGCGATGGAATCGACCCACCCCTGATGGGGGTCCTGGCCGCCTTCCGGTGTGAGCCAGACAAGCCACATCTGGGCTTGCGCATGATCGAACGCGAGGAAGCGGTCCACGAACAACCAGGCCGCGTCGGGGCCGGTTGCGTCATGCACGGCTTCGCCGTCGAGTTCCTGCTTGAGCTCGTAGCCGAGGTAGCCGACGAAGCCGCCGACGAAATCAAAAGGCAGGGGCGCATGCACTTGGGCCGGCTCGTCCGCCAGCCGTACGCCCAGGTAATCGAAGACACTCTGTGCCACGGTTTCCTCGCCATCGGGGCGCTGGATGTGCAAAGCGCCGGCTTCGCTGTCGTAGCTCAGGTACTCGCTCAGCGGGCCGCTGCCGTCGCCCATGAAGGAGAAGCGGGCGATGCCAGGCCCGTTCTGGCTGCTGTCCAGCCAGAAGGCCGGCCGCTGCGAGGCAAACAGGGCCTGGTACACCCGCGCCGGTTCTACGAAGAAATCCAGGCAGCGGGCGTGCACCGCCCAGGCGGGCTCGGGCGGTCCATTCGTCTCGGGAATCGTGACGAAGCTGCCCCAGGTGTTGCGGCGGACGCGGCCCTGCTGCCAATCCAGGGTCAGCTCCCGGAAGTTGCGAAGCAGGCGGGCGCCGTGCTCGGTGCAGATGGACTCCGGATGAAACTGCACGCCCCACCAGGGCTTGCGCACATGGCGAAGGGCCATCAGCGTGCCGTCGGGTGCCCAGGCGAGTGCCTCGAGGCTGGAGGGCAACTGCGTCACCGCGAGCGAGTGGTAGCGCACGGCCTCGAAGCGGTCCGGTATTCCCTGGAACAGCCCCCGGCCGCAGTGCGAGATGCGGTCGACGCGGCCGTGCATCGGCCGCATGGCCAGGTCGACCGTGGCGCCGCAGGCGTGGCCCATGGCCTGATGACCCAGGCACACACCCAGGATCGGCACCTCGGCCCGCGCCAACGCGTCCGCAGACAGCCCCAGGTCCGCCGGTTGTTGCGGCCGGCCGGGGCCGGGCGAGATCACGATGTTGTCGAAGCCCAGCTGGCAGACCTCATGCCAGTCCATCTCGTCGTTGCGCACCACCACCGGCGCCGCCCCGTTGCTGGCGGCCAGGTACTGGAAGAGGTTGTAGGTGAAGGAGTCGTGGTTGTCGATCAGCAGCGTGCGCATGGCGCCTCCAAGGTTGGACAGGGAAGCGGCCATCGTGATCGCGCAGTGGTGAAAAACAACCTCCTGAAAATGGGAGGTTTGCTGGAAGGTCGCGACACCCTGTGAAGGGCGCAGAGCGAGGACGCCACCGCGCCGGACGCACCTGGCACGAGGCGGGGCCGCCACAGGCCGCGGGGTGCGCCCCTTGCTGATCGTGCTGTCGAGGTGCCGTGCCTGCCGTGCGGTAGCCGTCCCTCAGGCGGCGCGTCGGCGGCTGGCGGCGCGTTCCTTGCGGAGCCTGAGCGCCGTGGCGTCGACCAGTTCGCCGGGCGATGCTTCCAGCCCTTCGGCCAGCCGGAACAAGGTCGTGAGGGAGGGACTGGTCTGACCCAGTTCAAGCTTCGCGATGAAGGTGCGGTTCAGACCGCACTGGAAGGCCAGCGCTTCCTGGCTGAGGTGGGCGGCGTCCCGGCGTGCGCGGACCTCGGCCGCAAAGGCTCGGAGGAGGTCGGGATCCTGGTGGGCGCGCACGCGCCGACTCTCCCGGGGTAGGCGTTCCTATGCACCCGCTTGTATGGTGCAAAACGGCTCGCGCTGTGCATGCGGTTCAACAGCAGGGCCCGCTGCTGCCTGGAAGACAGGCGGGTTGCTGCAACGGTCACGCCAACGGTGCCGATGGCCGGTCGCGGCACAAGGCAGGCGGTTTTGGGGGGGTGCTGCTTGCACCCGTGGGAGCCAAGACGGCGGGATACGCTGTCCGCCGTGCCATGGTGTCGACCGCGAGCCCAGCTCGCGCCCCAAGGGCCCGCCGGTGCTCAGGCCGCCGACGCACTGTCGGCCGCGCGCTCCTTGAGCAGCCGTGTCGCCACCGCTGCGACCAAGTCGGCCGGATGCATCGACAGGCCTTCGGCCAGCCGGAACAGCGCCGTGATCGAGGGGCCGCTTTCGGCGAGTTCCAGCTTGGCGATGAAGGAGCGATGCATGCCGCACTGGAACGCCAAGGCCTCCTGGCTGTGGCCCGCGGCATACCGACGCGCCCGGACCTCGTCCGCGAGCGCGCGGAGAAGCTGGGGGTCCTGTTGCATGCGCACCCACCGACTCTCCCGTCGGTGACCTGTTTATGCACCTGCCTGTATGGTACAAACTGGCGCTGTGGCCACGTGGTGCAACACCGCAGCAGCAGGTCCTCCCGGGTGTCTGCATCGGGTCTGCAACCGCGAGCTTCCCTCCGCCGCTTCCGCGCAACGGCCTCGTGCAGCGGGTTCTGGTTGCCTCTTGGGCAAGTCTTGAATCGAGGTGGCGTTGTTCGAAAACTTGCGGCTTTTCTGACGTCGACTTGCCGTGCTCCGGTCCCCTTCATTTCTTCCTCGTCGCGCTGGCTGCCGGGCACCCGCGCGCGGGGGCGCGACATCGCGTGTGCCAGCGTGGACGCGCAAGGCGCCGACGCCATGAGCCGTCCGCCCAAGGCATCGCCCCTGCCCACCGGTCGTGTCATCCCGATCCCGGTCTCGGCCCTCCCTCTGCCGCGGCCCCCGAAGGCGGGCGAGCCGACCTCGACCGTGTTCCGGGTAGGGGCTCAGATCCGGGCGCTGCGCAGTGCGGCCTCCTTGTCGGGGCTGGGCCTTGCGCAGGCGAGCGGGGTGTCCCGATCGCTGATCTCACGCATCGAACGCGGGCTCGTGTCGCCCTCGGTCGACACGCTGGAGCGCATCGCGCACGGATTGGGCGTGCCCGTGGCGCGCTTCTTTGCGGACCAGGCGGAGCGCATGGACTTCAGTCTGGTGCGGCGGGGGCAGGGCATGCGGGTGGACCGCTTGGGGGCCGTGGCGGGCTACCGCTATGAACTGCTGGGACACCTGCTGTCCGGTCAGATGTTCGTGGAACCCTACCTGGTGCAACTGGACTCGGAGGCGGCGCCCTATGCAAGCTTCCAGCATCCGGGCCTGAAGTTCATCCACCTGCTGAGTGGCCGGATCCAGTACCGCTACGGGCCCCGAGTGATGGATCTGAATGCGGGGGATTCCTTGCTGTTCGATGCCAGTGCGCTGCATGGCGTCGAAGCCGTCCTCGAGCGGCCGGTGTCCTATCTTTCGATTGTCTTCACGTTACGGGCCTGACTGCGCCGGCTAGGGATGCTCTTCACCATTCGCGCGGCGTAGGCCGGAGCGGTTTGAGCGTGCCCATTACTGGATGGAGACGGCATGCGGCGGGGCAAGCGGGCGAACACGTCGCTTCGGGGTGCAGATGGGCGGCAAAGTCGCCCGTTTTGCTGCCCACATGACCCTCACGTCGCTGCCGGGCGCACCTCGGCCACCACGGCTCGCCTGACCATCCACAGATTGCTCAGCGCAAACAACACCTTCAACTGCGCCGTGTTCTTCGCCGGCCCCCGATAGCGCACCTTGAGATGCCCGAACTGGCGCTTGATCACCCGAAACGGATGCTCGACCTTGGCGCGCACGCTTGCCTTCATTTGTCCGTTGGCCCGGCGTGATTGAACAGTTGCGATCGATGACTACGCATCGATCGCACGGCATCATCAACATCCGGCACGTCGTTCTTACGGACGCTGCGTCTTCTCATGCTGCGCCGGTTGCTGGAGCAGTCGCGCCGCATTGACGATTGACAATATGCTGTCAATAATGGGCATGTGGACACAGACAAGGCACGGCGGTTTCGCCGGTTTTCCCGCAGCTTGATCGCGGCCCAAGCCGTGCTGTTGAAGCATGGCGACGCGATGACGCGGCAGGTCGGACAGAGTTCGGCGCGTTGGCGGGTGCTGTTGAGGATCAGCGAAGGCGACCAGACCGTTGCCGTCATTGCTCGCTCAAGCCAACTGACGCGGCAGGCAGTGCAGCGCGTCGCCAACGAATTGGTGGCCGAAGGCTGCCTCGCCTTCTCGCCGGATGACGCAGACAAGCGCATGCAGAGGGTGTCGCTGACCGCCAAAGGCAACAAGGTTCTTGCCCAACTGGAGCGCAATTTCGCGGCTTGGGCCAATCGCACCGTCGAGTTGTTTCCGTTGGAAAAGCTGGAAAAGCTGGCGCGGCAACTCGATGCCGTTACCGAAGTATTAGCCGCCGATCTGGCGCGCGGCGTCACTGTGGAGCAGGACAATGACTGAACGCATCGCACTCGTCACGGGCGGGAACAAGGGCTTGGGTTTCGAGACGGCGCGCCGGCTGAAAGACATGGGGTTCCGTGTCTATATCGGCGCGCGCGAGGCCGAGCGGGGCATGGAGGCGGCCTCACAGCTCAACGTCGAGTGGCTTCAACTGGACGTGACCGACGATGCGAGCGTGCGCCATGCCGCTGCCCGACTGCGCGAGCGCGAAAACCGCTTGGACGTTCTCATCAACAACGCGGGCATCGCGGGTTCCAGAAAGGTCGCCGCAGAACTGACAGGCGAAGATGCCGAGTCCGTGTTTGCCACCAATGTCGTCGGGCCTGTGCGCGTCATGAACGCCTTCATTCCACTGATGGAAACGTCCACGCCCCCCCGTTATCGTGAACGTGTCCAGCGGACTCGGGTCGTTTGCCGTGACACAAGACCCGCAGCGGTACGAGTCGCAAGTTTGCTTGCCGCTCTACTGTGCTTCTAAAAGCGCATTGACGATGCTCACGCTTCAATACGCGCGCGCTTTACCTGCTTTCCGCATCAACGCGGCCGATCCCGGCTATACGGCCACCGACCTCAATGCGCACCGGGGCCTGCAGACTGTCGAAGAAGGCACCGATGCAATCATCCGGCTCGCAACACTTCCGCCAGACGGGCCGACCGGTACCTTCGTCGATCGTCACGGCCTGGTGCCTTGGTAACGCCGCATCGATCCTTTCGCCTAGGGATGTTCTTCACCATTCGCGCGGTGTAGGCCGGAGCGGTTTGAGCGTGAACCGCTGCTGCATGAAATGGATGCGCAGCAGCGTCTCCACCGCAAAGGGTTGCTGGCCGCGGCGGCCACTTTCGGGCGCGAAGGGCTCGAACAGCGCCACCAGATCACGCCAGGGCACCGCCCGGTCCATCGCATCGAGGAACTCGCATTTGCGCGTGCGCTTGGTCGACAGCGGCAGCCCCAGGCTTGTTTGTTTCATAGTCCCCATGCTCGGCGTTCACGCCGCCGCAGGCAAGCCCATGAGCGGGCTATTCGTGAAGAGCATCCCTAGGCAGATGCCGCAACGGGCGCGTCTCGGTCGGCATCTCTAACGCCTTGGGTCATGGGCGACCGCTGGGTCCCGTGGCTGCGCAGGGGGCGTCGCTGCGGTTCGGCCTGCCTGGAGGCAGGGCCGACAGCCGACGGCGGCGAGGCATCAATGCCCATCCTCTGGGATGCCGAACGCAAGAGGCTCAAGGGGCGCCGCCGTGCTCATCGCCCCGAAGCCACGCAAGGAACCGCACGCGCTGCTCTTCGCTGCGCAACTCCAGTTCCAGAAGAATGTCGGCGGTGACGTCGTCCTCGCAGTAGAGGTATGCGAGTGGGACGTGCAACGCAGCCGCAATGGCCCTGGCAGTCGGCAAGGCGGGTTCATGGGTGCCGGTCTCATAGCGCGAGATCCGCGCGCTGCTGCTGGACTCGTCCAGACCGATGAGCACGCCCAATCGATCCTGCGGCAAGCGTGCCCGGAGCCGGGCCTCGCGCAATCGGCGGCCAAAGATCTTGGAAGGCTTCTTCTCGCGGAGGGGCGTCACTCTACGATATTCGAAGAATCTCGGTTAAAGTTCTCTACGAATTACGTAGATGGCCGCGCTGTGGACGCGGGCCTCCGCCCTCGAAAGGACTTCGCGATGCAAGCTGCTTCTCCCATGCCGACGCCTGGACGGGTAAGCGTTCCGGCGCGCCTGCTCGCGACCGCGCGGAAGCCGAAGCGGGGCGTCGAAGGATCGATGGATGTGTGCATCGGGGCCCAGGTCCGCATCCAGCGTGAGCGCCTGGGGATGTCCCTTTCCGCGCTTGCGCGCGAGAGTGGCCTGTCTTTGTCCATGCTGTCGCGGGTGGAGCGGGGTCTGGTCTCTTCCTCGACCCAGACATTGGGGCGGATTGCCGCTGCACTGCAAGTTCGGATGGGTGTCTTCTTCGAGGAGGCGTTGCCACCGATCGCGAACGACGAAGACGCATCCCGCCCTTCCTCTGCGGGCACCTAGGGCCTGCCCTCGGGCGCTGTGCGCGCCTGCCGCCATCGCCCTCGGAGGCCCTGCCGCTTCTGGCGCAGCCAAGGCGCCCCGGGCGCGTCCTTGCCGAGACCTGTCGTTGCGGTGGTGGCAGCTGGCCTCATACACCACGCAACGGCCTCGTGCGCCTACCGGATCTGGGAGGTGTCCCCGCAACGTCGCCGGTCCTACGCTTGCCGGGAGATTTCCATGAGGAGAACTGGATGATCGCCTTGGTTGCCTGCCGCCGCATGTCCGGCTTGCTGGCTTTGTCCGCACTCATGTCGGCCTGTGCCGCGCCGCAGGTCGGTCCGGCCTGTGACATCTCCCGCCTTGTCGAGCTGAGTGCGGTTCGGCTCGACATCTCCCGCCAAGTGGCGCTCGCGAAATGGGACAACGGCTATCCCGTGGCGGATCCGCCCGACGATCCACGAGAGGCGCAGGTGATCGCTGCCGCGGGGCAGCAAGCCGCTGAACGCGGTGTGTCCTCCGAACTGGCCCGAGCCTTCTTCGCGGACCAGATCGAGGCCAGCAAGCTCATACAGATCGCGCTGATCGCCGAGTGGCGACGGTCCGACGCCGCACCACCGGGCAACCGGATGGACTTGAGCGCCCAGTTGCGTCCGGCCTTGGACAGATTGCGGCCGGCCTTGATCGACGCGTTGAAGGGCGCCCAGCCGTACCGGGGAACCTCTGAGTGCACACGCTGCGTCGCGCGCGCCACGGCAGACTATGCGCGTGCGAATCGGCTGCCAACCCTCTTCGCGCTGGGGCTGGATCGCGGACTGGCCCGCGTGTGCGGTGATTGAGGGCCGGCAGCCCCAGACCCGATCGCGTGCCTCAGAAGCGTTGGTTGAGGAATTGCTGGATCCTCGGGTCCTTGTTGTCGTCGAAGAAGCGCTCGGGCGGCGCCTCCTGCACGATCCGGCCGGCATCCATGAACACGACCTTGTCGGCCACGGCCCGCGCGAAGCCCATCTCGTGGGTGATGCAGATCATCGTCATGCCGTCGCGTGCGAGCAGGATCATGGTGTCGAGCACCTCCTTGACCATCTCAGGGTCCAGTGCCGATGTGGCTTCGTCGAAGATCATGACCGACGGATTCAGGCACAGCGCGCGGGCGATGGCGACGCGCTGCTGCTGGCCGCCTGAAAGCTGGGCCGGGTACGCCGAGCCCTTGTCGGCCAGGCGGACCTTGGCAAGATACGCCAGGGCGGCATCCTGAGCCTCACGCTTCGACCGGCGGCGCACCCAGCGCTGCGCCAAGGTGCAGTTCTCCAGGACGGTCAGGTGCGGGAACAGGTTGAACTGCTGGAACACCATGCCGATGTTGGCCGAGACCAGATCCGCATGGCGCATGCGCGGCGAGATCGTCCGTCCATTGACGATCACCTGGCCGCTGGCGTAGGGCTCCAGCCCGCCGACGCATCGGGCCAGCGTCGACTTGCCCGAGCCGGAGGGGCCGCAGACAACGACCCGCTCGCCGGCCTGCACCGTCAGGTGGATGTCGCAGAGCACCTGATGGGCGCCGAAGTGCTTCGAAAGACCGCCAACCTTGACGACCAGCGTCGGATCCGACGAGATCTCCGTCATGCAAACTCCTTGAACAGACCGCTGGCAGGGCTGTCCCGCCACGCCAGCAACTGGCCTTGGGTCACGCGGTTGCGACCGTAGACGATCCACACGTCGTCCACGGTGCCGATGAACTGCGTGACGCGAAGGAGATCCGGATAGTCCTCCGCCGTCGAGGCGTAGCCGACGCCCGCCGCGTAGGTCCCGTTGATGAGCCCGGTGGTGACTTCCGAGACGGTGGGCACCAGCTGGACTTCTTCCCAGCGGGACGCGTCGACATAGCCCAGCGTCGGGCTCATGATGGCCAGTGTGCGGGGCTGCGCTGCATCTCGGCGCTGGAGGATGGCCAGATCGCGGCTGGGCGAGATGAAGGTGTCCACGGCGAACAGGCCGCTGAAGGACTTGGCCATGGTCGTCGGACATTCCGGATGCACGGCGCACTGAATCATGAAGTCGGCGCTGCCGCTCAGCACGGCAGCCGCACCTTGCGAGAAGTCGGGCACAAACTCGATCACGGACCGTTCTCGCAGGCCGTGGAAGTCGAGATACCGCAACGTCACCAGCTCGTGGTTGTTGCCGGCGGGTCCAAGGGTGATGAATTTCATGGGGACGGAGAGGCGGTTTGGATGCTCAGTATGCGTTCCAGCTTGCGAAGGCCGGACATCAGGAGGTAGTTGATCGCGAGATACACGAGGCCCGCACCGAAGAACACCTCGTAGGGGGCGTAGGTCTCGGCGGTGAGCAGACGGGCCGTGCCGGTCAGTTCAAGCAATGTGACGGTGCTCGCCAGCGAGGTGGCTTTGCAGGTGAGGATGACATCGTTGCTGAGGGCGGGCAGCGTCGTGCGCAGCGCCAGGGGCAGATCGATCTGCCAGAAGCGCTGCGACCGGCTCAGGCCCAGCATGAAGGCCGCCTCCCGCAGGCCCTTGGGAACCGCATCGAGCGCTGCGCTCAGCGTTTTACCTGCGTAGGCCGCCGAATTGAGGCCAAGTGCGATGACCACGCACCAGAACGGATCGCGCAGCACGGGCCAGAGAAACGACTGGCGAACCCCATCGAACTGCCCCGCACCGTAGTACAGCAGGAACAGCTGAACGAGCGCGGGGGTGCCTCTGAAGAACAGCATGTACGCTTGTGCAGCGGCACGCACCGCCCAGAACCTGGCATTGGCGCAAAGCGCGACGGGCAGTGCCAGCGTCATTCCGAGGAGGATGACAAGGGCGGTGAGAACGAGCGTCAGCTGCGCGCCTGCCAGAAGCGTCGGCAGCGCGGACCAGAGAAGGCTCACATCAAACATGCGGCTCACCTTGCTGCCAGCGGCAATGATCGGCGTTCCCCCCATCCGAGACACAGCGTCAGGAGGGCGGTCAGCGCCAGGTAGATGCAGGCGGCGGCCAGGTACATCGTGAACGGCTGGCGCGTGGCTCCGGCAGCCTCCGCCGCCTTTCGCATCAGCTCGTCGCAGCCCACGATGGAGACGATCGACGTCTGCTTGAGCAGCACGATGGACTGGTTGCCGAAGGGGGGAAGCGCCGCGCGGGCCGCTTGCGGCAGCACGACGGTCCCCAGCGCTTGCGCCCGCGAAAGCCCCAGCATGCGCGCGGCCTCCCGTTGCGGGGCGGGCACGGACAGCAGCGCGCCTCGTGCGATCTCGGCCGCATAGGCGCCGAACGACAGCGCCAGTGCGACCACGCCCGCTGCAAAGGTGTCGATCTCGACATGGCGGCCGCTCAGGGTGGCCAGGGTGAGCGGACCCCCGAAGAATACGGCGAAGACGATGAGCAGATCCGGGACGCCGCGGGCGATGGCCACATAGGCGTTACCCACGGCTTGCAGCGGGCGAATGCCCGACAGCTGCAGCCAGCAGCAGACCGAACCCAGGGCCGTACCTACCAGCAGCGCGCATGCGGCCAACTGCAGGGTCGTGAGCGCGCCCTGCAGCAACTGCGCTTCATAGCCTTGTAGAAGTTCCATGGCGGGTCGTGCTACATCAGCTTGAAGGGGAAGTATTTGGCCGTGATGCGGTCGTAGGTGCCATCGGCGCGGATGGCCGCGAGCGCTGCGTTGACCTTGGCCAGAGTCTGCGGATCGTCCTTGCGCAGGGCGATGCCGTTGCCCTCGCCGAGCAGCCCGCCTTTGAGGTCGGGACCGACGAAGTCGAAGTCCTTCGCCTGCGGGGTCTTCATGAAGCCCACGTAATAGGTCACCATGTTGCCGAAGATGTACTCGACGCGTCCGGCGACCAGATCCAGCTCGGCGGCCTGGGGCGTGTCGTAGAAGCGCAGGTCCGAGTTCTTGTACTCGCGGCTCAGATAGCCAGCTTGGATCGAGCCGCGCTGCACCCCGATGGATTTGCCCTTGAGCGCAGCCGGGCTCACGTCCGCAGACGTCCCCTTGCGAGCGACGAAACGCGATACCGTTTCCTTGTACTTGTCCGAGAAGGCGACGCGCTGACGGCGTTGCTCGGTGATCGCCATGCTGGCGACGATCATGTCGTACTTGCGGGCCAGCAGGCCTGGGAGGATGCCGTCCCAATCCTGGGCGACGATCTCGCATTTGGCTTTCATCTTCTCGCACAAGGCATGCGCGATGTCGACATCCCAGCCCTGCAGCTCGCCTCTTGCATCCTTGAAGCTCCAGGGCGGATAGGTGCCCTCCGTCGCGATGCGATAGCTGTCTTGCGCACTCGAAGCGCCGGCCCAGAGAGAGAGGACCAGAAGCAGGAAGACCGATCGACGGCTGAACCGGGTGTCACCAGGAAGGAAAGGCATGGGAGGGTCCTTGATTGACAGTGGGAATGCCTGATCCTCTCGGTCGTTCGGTTCCCGCGCAACGCTTGCATGCCGAGCAACGGGGCCGCTGGCTTGCGGCGCTGGCGTTCCCCGGCTGGATCCCAGGGGCTGTTGCACGGATAGCAATGTCGCGCATGTGAGGCAATCTTGCGAGGCCGCACGTGGTGCTTCCGTTCGCTGGTCCCAGGGTGAGGCGGCCTTGGACGGGCATGGAGATGCTGACGTTGCGAGCAGCGCCTTCACCTTCAGCTTCGCGGCGTCGTCCCCCCTGCGCGGCCAAGCCGCCCGAGACCGCCTCCGAGTCGTGCCATGCAACGACGGTCGCCGCCCATGACGACGCCGCCCCGACCAAGGCGCCAGGTCGGTGGACAGACCGCCAGTTGCTGCCGTACAGGCGAGTCGCGGGACTGCGCTGAGACCGTCCTTCAGGCGGCGCGCGCCGCGACTCGCCTCATCCTCTGATCGCGCGAGGCGCTTCCGGCCGATCGCGGGCGTTCCGCTGCTTTGGTCGCAGGCTGCGCCGCTGGGGCGTCCACGCAGGTCCCCTGAACCCGTGCCTGCCAGATTCCGGAGGCTGCCGCGAAGCGCGCATCTCTTCACACTGGGCCCTGTTGGCGCTGGATGCTGTTGTCCGAAGCGTCGCGGCGCCGCGAAGCGGCCGAGGCATACCCATGATCCAAGGCATCAGTCTGCGCCACCTGCGCTTCTTTCTGGCCGTCGCGCAGGAGGCCAGCGTTCGTCGCGCGGCGGAGCGCCTGCCCACGGACGCCTCCAATCTGTCCCGGGCGATTCGTGAGCTCGAGCACAGGTTGGGCAACGTCTCGCTTCTTGATCGGCGCCGCCGACCGCTGCAGCTCACGCCCGCCGGCCTGACGCTCGCGCGGCAGGGGCGCGAGCTGGAGCGGCAGTTTCTGCGCGTGGTGGGGGAGTTGCGAAGCGTGGATGCCCATGGGGACGCGGATGCCGGTGGTCGGGAGTGACTTGAGCAAGGACGCGCGCCCGCATGGCTACGCCCTGCTGCGCCAGGGTGGGTGGTCGCAGCAGCGCTCTCTTTCGACACTTTGTTGCCCGTGTCCGCATGCCATTCGCATGCGTTCTCCGAGCCTATCGAGGAGTGTGATGTCGCAGGAAGTGCAAAGTGGTGTTCTGGTCGGCCGAATCGCCGCGGTTGGCGGCACCTCGCTGGGCGGCGTCTGGACCGCCACGCAGTGGACGGCCAGTGCCCTGGGGCATCAGCCGCGGCTTGGCGCACCGTGGTTCGAACTGCTCGGGCAGCCGGTCTATGAGCCCTGGAAGCTTTTCGAATGGTGGTACTGGTACGACGCTTATGCGCCCGAGATCTTCAGCCGAGGCGGCACTATCGCGGCGAGCAGCGGCCTCCTTGCCACGGGCGTGGCCATCGGCATGGCGGTATGGCATTCGCGGGTGTCGCGGCGTGTGACGACCTACGGCTCGGCGCGGTGGGCGGAGCGCACCGAGATCGACAAGGCCGGCCTGACCAGCCCCGCGGGCGTATTCCTTGGCCGTCTTCCCGCGCGCGAGGGCGCCTACCTGCGCCATGAGGGGCCCGAGCACGTGATGGCTTTTGCGCCGACGCGCTCGGGCAAGGGCGTGGGTCTGGTGGTGCCGACGCTGCTCAGCTGGCCGGGTTCGGCGGTGGTGCATGACATCAAGGGCGAGAACTGGCAGCTCACGGCGGGATGGCGGTCTCGCTTCTCTCACTGCCTGCTCTTCAACCCGACGGATGCACGGTCTGCCGCTTACAACCCGCTGTTGGAAGTGCGGCGCGGCGAACACGAGGTTCGCGATGTGCAGAACATCGCGGACATCCTGGTCGACCCCGAGGGCGCGCTCGAACGTCGCAACCACTGGGAGAAGACCTCCCATGCGCTGCTGGTGGGGGCAATCCTGCATGTGCTCTACGCAGGCGAGGACCGGACACTGCGCGGTGTCGCGAACTTCCTGTCGGACCCGGCCAGCACCTTCGAGCAGACCCTGCACCGCATGATGACGACGCTGCATCTGGGGACCGCGCCGCACCCGGTGGTGGCGTCTGCGGCGCGCGAGGTGCTCAACAAGAGCGACAACGAGCGCTCGGGTGTGCTCTCCACCGCCATGTCCTTCCTGGGCCTGTACCGGGATCCGACGGTGGCCGAGGTGACGGCCCGGTGCGACTGGCGCATCGCAGACCTGATCTCGGCGCAGCACCCGGTGTCGTTGTACCTGGTGGTTCCGCCCTCGGACATCAGCCGCACCAAGCCGCTGATCCGCCTGATCCTCAACCAGATCGGCCGTCGGCTCACGGAGTCGCTGGATGGCTCGGACGGCTTGCCGCGGCGGCACAAGCTGTTGTTGATGCTCGATGAATTTCCCGCGCTGGGCCGACTGGACTTCTTCGAATCAGCGCTGGCGTTCATGGCTGGCTATGGCCTGCGCGCCTTCCTCATTGCGCAGAGCCTGAACCAGATCGACAAGGCCTACGGCCCGAACCACGCGATCCTGGACAACTGCCATGTGCGCATTGCGTTCGCCACGAATGACGAGCGCACGGCGAAGCGCATCTCGGACGCCTTGGGAACGGCCACGGAGTTACGCGCCCAGCGCAACTATGCCGGCCACCGGCTCGCGCCCTGGCTGGGGCACCTGATGGTGTCGCGCCAGGAGACGTCGCGGCCACTGCTGACGCCCGGGGAGGTCATGCAGCTGCCGCCCGAGGACGCAGTCGTGATGGTGTCGGGTCACGCGCCCATCCGGGCGCACAAGCTGCGCTACTTCCTGGACCGCAATTTCACTGCGCGTGTACTGCCGCCGCCTGCGTTGAGGGCGGGGCGCTATGGCGACCGGCCGCCCGCCCGGCCGGACGATTGGCATGCACTGCCTGCGGGTGGCGGCGTAGGGGTACAGGCGGCGCAGCTTTGCAATTCGTCCTTGGATGAAGGCGGTCACCAGCTGAAGCCGGAGCTGGATCTCTCGCCCCCGCCGACGCCCGAGCCGGAGGCGGTGGATCTGCTGCTGCTCGACGAAGAGCTTGACGACGGGAGCATGCCATTGCCTCGCGGCCTCGCTGACGCCCGCGGTGGCCCTGCGGTGCGTGATCGGTCTCGGCTCGCCCGTCTGGCGGCGCTGGATCCGGACGACGGGATCGTGCTATGAGCCTCGGCACGCGGCGCACGCGCCTGAACATCTTCATCGAGCGGGACCATGCGCGCCGGCTGGATGACATCGCGGCCCATCGCGGCGTGTCGAAGTCGTCCGTGATCGCCGCAGCGCTGTCTGCCTACCTCGCGCCAGACGCAGCAGAGCAGCGCGAGCTTGCCTTGACCAAGCGGCTGGACCGGCTGTCCCGCCAGTTCGAGCGGCTGGAGCGTGACCAGGGCGTCCTGATCGAGACGGTGGCGCTGTTTGTGCGCCACTACCTGACCTTGGCTCTGCCCGTCCCAGAGCATCAGCAGGAGGCCGTCCGCGCCCAGGGGCGTGCGCGCTATGCGCAGTTCATTGAACAGCTGGCGCGGCACGTGCAGCGCGGGCGCAGCCTGGTCCGGGAAGTCGAGGAAGAGTCTGTGGTTGTCGGTCCTGTCCCGGACGACTCCGCCGGGTCGATGTCAGAAGCTCGGGAGGAGGGCGCATGACTGCCTCCGATGCATGGACCGATCGCGAACCGGCTGAGCGACGCATTCGAATGCTGCGCACGGCCATGGGGCCGGAGATCACCGCTGCTCTCGAAGACCGCGACGTGATCGAGGTCCTTCTCAACCCCGACGGCTCGCTCTGGCTGGACCGGTTGGGGACGGGCCGAGCGCCGACGGGCCATCGGATGGCCGCCGCCGATGCCGAGCGGATCATCCGGCTGGTGGCCGCGCATGTGCGCGCGGAGGTGCATTCGGGGGCGCCGCTGCTGTCGGCCGAGTTGCCGGAAACGGGGGAGCGCTTCATGGGGGCGCTGCCGCCCATCGTGCGGGCGCCGTCCTTTGCAATCCGCAAGCGCGCTCTGGCCATCATGACCCTTGCGGACTATGTGGCCGCTGGGATCATGAGCGAGGCGCAGGCCGCGTTTCTGCGCTGCGCCGTTCGAGCACGGCTCAACATCGTGGTGGCCGGTGGCACCAGCACCGGCAAGACGACGCTGGCGAACGCGCTGCTCGACGAGGTGGCCCGGACCCGCGACCGTGTCCTCGTGCTGGAGGACACCGTGGAGCTTCAGTGCCGCAGCGAGGACCACGTGAGTCTGCGCGCGGAACCGGGTGCGGCCACCATGGCCGACTTGGTGCGCGCCACCTTGCGCCTGCGGCCGGACCGCATCGTGGTCGGCGAGGTGCGCGGCGCCGAAGCGCTGGACCTGATCAAGGCCTGGGGCACCGGCCACCCGGGCGGCATTGCCACGGTGCATGCCAATTCTGCCGCGGGTGCCCTCACGCGGCTGGAACAGCTCATCCAGGAAGTCAGCCTCACGGTTCCGCGCGCACTCATTGCCGAGACGGTGAACGTGGTGGTGCATCTCGCGGGGCGCGGTCACGCCCGTCGGGTTCACTGCGTCGCGCGGGTCGTCGGCCACGACACCAACGGCTATCTGCTGGACGGCTCGCTGGAGTCCGCGCTGCCTGAGTCTTTCGAATCCGTGCCTCCTCAACCCCCGTCACCTCTTCCAGGAGACTCTTCATGATCCTTCGTCGCTGTTCCAGGCGGCCGCTACTGCGTGCCGCCTTCCCGCTGGTCACGCTGCTGGCGGTGGCTGCACCCGCCTATGCCGCTGGCTCCAGCATGCCGTGGGAGGCGCCGCTGCAGTCCATCCTCGAATCCATCCAGGGACCGGTGGCGCGCATCGTGGCGGTGATCATCATCATCTCGACGGGCCTGGCGCTTGCCTTCGGCGACACGTCGGGGGGCTTTCGCAAGCTGATCCAGATCGTGTTCGGCCTGTCGATCGCATTCGCCGCCTCTTCCTTCTTCCTGAGCTTCTTCAGCTTCTCCGGTGGGGCGGTGCTGGCATGAGCGGACCGGACGTCCCTGGCTTCGAGGTGCCGCTGCACCGGTCGCTGACGGAGCCGATTCTGCTGGGCGGTGCGCCGCGTACGGTGGCCATCGCCAACGGCACCCTGGCGGCCGCTGTGGCGCTGGGACTGCAGTTGTGGATTCCGGGTGCCGTGCTCTGGGTTGTCGGCCATGCACTGGCGGTCTGGGGCGCGCGGCAGGACGCGCAGTTCATGCCAGTGTTCATGCGGCACCTGAAGCATCGCGCGCTGCTGGACGTGTGAAGGCTCGGGCTCATGTTCAATCTGTCCGAATACCGCCGGCGTGCCGACCAACTGGCCGACTATCTGCCCTGGGCGGCGCTTGTGGCGCCGGGTGTCGTCCTGAACAAGGACGGAAGCTTCCAGCGCACGGCCCGATTTCGCGGCCCCGATCTGGACAGCGCCACGCCGACCGAGCTGATGGCGACGACCGCGCGGCTCAACAACGCGCTGCGTCGCCTGGGTTCCGGCTGGGCGATCTTCGTGCAGGCCGAGCGGCGCGAGGCGGCCGGCTATCCCGACTCGGCATTTCCTGAGCCTCTGTCGTGGCTCGTGGACGAAGAGCGTCGCGCGGCCTTCGAGGCGTCCGACAGCCACTTTGAGAGTCACTACCACCTCACACTCGTCTGCCTTCCCCCGCAGGAAAACCGCGCACGGGCGGCACATCTTCTCTACGAGAACCGGGCTGCGGAAGGCGTGGACTGGCGTGAGCGCCTGACGACCTTCGTGGCGGAGTCTGGCCGGCTGCTGGACCTGATCGAAGGCGTGATGCCCGAGGTCGGCTGGCTGGACGACGCGCAGACCCTGTCCTTCCTGCACGGCTGCATCTCGGAGCACGGGCACGCGGTCGCGGTGCCCGAGGTGCCCATGTATCTGGACGTGCTGCTTGCCGACCGACCCTTGGCCGGTGGTTTGGCACCCATGTTGGGCAGTCAACACCTGCGGGTCCTGACCGTCCGTGGCTTTCCCACATCCACCTGGCCCGGCATCCTGGACGATCTCAACCGACTGGGCTTCGCCTACCGCTGGTCGACCCGCTTCCTCTGCATGGACAAAGCCGAAGCGGAGCAGGCGCTCGTGCGGCTGCGGCGGCAGTGGTTCGCCAAGCGCAAGAGCGTCATCGCCCTGCTGCGCGAGAGCGTGTTCCAGCAGGAGAGCCCGCTGGTCGACAGCGATGCGAGCAACAAGGCGGCCGACGCCGACGCGGCACTGCAGTCCTTGGGCGGTGACCAGGTCGCTTTCGGCTATGTCACCGCGACGGTGGTGGTCATGGATGCCAACGCGGACGCGGCTGAAGAAAAGCTGCGGCAGGTTGAGCGGGTGATCCAGGCGCGCGGCTTCGTCACGATGCCGGAGACGCTCAATGCGGTGGAAGCCTGGCTGTCGTCTCTGCCCGGGCATGTGTATGCCAACGTCCGCCAGCCCATCGTGTCCACGCTGAACCTGGCTCACCTGATGCCCGTGTCGGCGGTCTGGGCCGGGCCGGAGCGCAACGCCCATCTGGACGGGCCGCCGCTTGTGATCACACGCACAGACGGAGCGACGCCGTTCCGGCTGGTGACGCACGTGGGCGACGTGGGCCATACGCTGGTGGTGGGCCCGACCGGCATGGGCAAATCCGTGTTGCTGGCCACGCTGGCGCTGCAGTTCCGGCGCTATGCCGGCTCCCGCGTTCTGGCCTTTGACGTTGGGCGGTCCTTGCGCGCGACGATCCTGGGGCTCGGGGGCGAGCACTACGACCTCGGCGCCGAGCACGGTATCGCTTTCCAGCCCCTGGCACGCATCGATGAAGGAGGCCATCGGGCCTGGGCGGCCGAATGGATCGAGGGGCGGCTGCGGCAGGAAGGTGTCGACGTAGGCCCCGCCGAACGCGAGGCGGTCTGGCTGGCTCTGGGCAGTCTGGCCAGCGCGCCGATCGAGCAGCGAACGCTGACGGGGCTCTCGGTTCTGCTGCAATCCAAGGCCTTGCGGCAAGCGCTGGCGCCCTACGTACTCGGCGGCGCCCATGGGCGGCTGCTGGATGCGGAGGCGGACAGGCTGGGCGATGCCGCCGTGCAGTGCTTCGAGATGGAAGCGCTGATGCCCAGCAAGACGGCGGTGCTGGCCGTACTGGGTTATCTCTTCGCGCGCTTCGAGGCCCGCTTCGACGGGGCGCCCACGCTGCTCATCATGGACGAAGCCTGGCTCTTCCTGGACGACCCGGTGTTCGCGGCACGCATCCGCCAATGGCTCAAGACGCTGCGCAAGAAGAACGTGTCGGTGGTCTTCGCGACGCAGAGCCTGGCCGACATCCAGAACTCCAGCATTGCGCCGGCCATCGTCGAAAGCTGTGCCAGCCGCATCTTTCTGCCCAACCCTCAGGCGACGGAGCCGCAGATCCGGCAGATCTACGAGGGCTTTGGCCTCAACGCTCGGCAGATCGCCCTTGTGGCGACGGCCATTCCGAAGCGCGAGTACTACTACCAGTCCCGAGTGGGCTGTCGGATGTTCGAGCTGGGCCTGGGGGCGGTGGCCCTGGCCTTCGCCGGAGCGGCGCGACCCGAACAGCAGCGGGAGATGGATGAGCTGCTGCGCGAGCACGGCCGCCCTGCTTTCGCCCGGCAATGGCTGATGCACCAGCGGCTGGGGTGGGCGGCCGAGCTGCTGGATGCCTTTCCCGGGCGTGGTCCCGAATCGTCCGATCTGAAGGAGAACGCTGCATGAACTCTTTGCACATCAATCACTGCTCGCTCCGTCGCGTGGCGCTGGCGGCCGCCCTTGCCTTGGGCGCCGCGGCTCCGGCCCACGCGCTCTTCGGGATCGGCGACATCGTGCTCGACCCTTCGAACCTGGCGCAGAACATCCTCACGGCGGCCAACACCCTGGAGCAGATCAACAACCAGGTGAAGCAACTGCAGAACGAGGCGCAGATGCTGACCAACCAGGCCAAGAACCTGGCACGACTGGACTTCAACGCGCTGGCGCAACTGCGCAGCACGCTCGCCACGTCGAACCGGTTGATCCAGGAGGCGCAGGGCCTGGCCCAGGGCGTGCAGGCCATGGAGGCGCAGTTCCAGGCGCTGTATCCGCAGGCCATGGGCGGCGCTGTGTCGCAGGGCCAGATTGTCGAGGATGCCCGCCGGCGCTGGTCCTTGTCGCTGGAAGCACTGCGCACCGCCACCAAGTTGCAGGCGCTGGCCCTGCAGAACTTCTCGGCGGATGAGCAAGTTCTGTCGGACCTGGTGGAGCGCAGCCAGTCGGCAAGCGGCGCCTTGCAGGCGGTGCAGGCGACGAATCAACTCCTGGCGCTGCAGGCCCGGCAGGCCATCCAGGCGCAGCAGCTTCAGCTGACGCAGGACCGTGCAGCCGCGCTGGAACAGGCGCGGCAGGCCACCGCGCATGAGCGCGCGCGGGAGACGCGGCGCCGCTTCCAGGGCAGCGGCACGGCCTACACCCCTTACCCGGTGAGCTTTCGTGGCACTCCGTGAGGCCGTGGGTGCGCCGGGCGCCGTCTACTGGCTGACGATGGGCATGCTGGTGGGCGCAGTGTTGGGCCAGGGCGGCTGCAGTCAGCAGGAGACATTGGCGTCTCCGGCGTCTGCGCAGGAACTGGCGGAGGATCCGAAGCGACTGTCTGCCTTGCAGTCCGCGTGTCGGCGGCGAGATGCGGCCGTGTCGGAAGCACAGTGCGCCGCTGCTTCGGAGGCCGCTCGGCGGCGCTTCCTGCGAGCGGCACCGTCGCCGTACGCTGCACCCGGTTCGACGCCGGCGCAGGCTGCTCAAGTTGCTGCGCCATGAACGACGTCGGGATCATCGACCGCTTCCTGGACGTCTTCTCCCGCTACATCGATTCCGGCTTCGGATTGCTTCAGGGTGAGGTGCGCTTCCTGACGGCGACGTTAGTGGCCATCGACATGACCCTCGCGGGACTGATGTGGGCATTGGGCCATGCGAGTGGGCAGGGCGATGACGTCATGGCGCGGCTCATCAAGAAGGTGCTCTATGTGGGTGCCTTCGCCTACATCCTTGGCAACTTCAACCGGCTGGCCAGCATCGTGTTCGACTCCTTCGCAGGGCTCGGGCTGCAGGCATCGGGCGCCGGTCTTTCGATGGGGCAGCTGCTGCAGCCGGGCCGCCTGGCGCAGGTTGGCATCGAAGCGGGGCGACCGATCATGAAGCAGATCGGCGACCTGACGGGCTTTCCGGAGGTCTTTGCCAACCTGGACATGATCGTCGTGCTCTTCCTGGCGTGGCTGGTGCTGATCGTGGCGTTCTTCGTGCTGGCCGTTCAGCTCTTCGTCACGCTGATCGAGTTCAAGCTGACCACGCTGGCCGGCTTCGTGCTGGTGCCCTTTGCGCTGTGGAACAAGACGGCCTTCCTGGCCGAGAAGGTTCTGGGCAATGTGGTGGCCTCGGGCATCAAGGTGCTGGTGCTGGCCGTCATCGTCGGCATCGGCTCGGGCCTGTTCGGCGAGTTCACGGCCGCGCCTGGGGAGGACCCCAGCATCGATCACGCGCTGGTCACGATGCTCGCGGCGCTGACCTTGCTGGGGCTCGGCGTCTTCGGCCCGGGCATCGCGATCGGGCTCGTGTCCGGCGCGGCGCAACTGGGTGCGGGTGCGGCAGCCGGTACTGCGTTGGGCGCGGTGGGTCTTGCGGTCGCAGGCGGTGCTGCTGCTGCGAGCGTGGGGTCGGCCGCAGCAGCTGGGGCGCGGCTCGCGCCCGGTGCGACGGGCGCTGCCATCCGAGGCGGCGTCGCGGCCAGCCGAACCGCGACATCACTGGCTCGTGAGGCCAGGAAGGCCTATGTCTCTGGCGCAGCCAGCGACGCTGCTAATCCAGCCCGGGCTGCCGTAGCGGGCGTGGCCAACGTGGCGCGTGTCGGCGCGAGTGCATTGGGGACGCGCCTGGCGGCTGGCTCCAACGCCCTGGGCGAACGCGTGGCGGACTTCGTGGCTGAGGCGGCTGTACCTGCCGGGGCCGAACCGGGCGTCGCAGACGCGGGGGACGAGCCATCTCGGACAGGTCAAACGCCGGAGCCAGCCTGGGCGCGGCGCATGCGGCGGCGCCAGCAGATGGGGCATGCGGCCACGACGGCCGCCCACACCTTGCGCAGTGGCGATGCCGGTGGCGCCGGCACCGGCCCGAGCCTGCGCGATTCGGATTCCTGAGGAGCACATCATGCGTTTCAAGCGACCGGCCGTGCGCTATGCGCACTCGCCGCAACCTGTCACTCCGTACCAGGCCGCTGGCCAGGTCTGGGACGAGCGGATCGGGTCCGCGCGGGTGCAGGCCCGCAACTGGCGGTGGATGGCCTTCGGCTGCCTGGGACTGGCCCTGCTGATGGGCGGCGGCTTGCTGTGGCGCGCGTCGCGCGCCACCGTGACGCCCTACGTCGTGGAAGTGGACGCAGCGGGCCAGGTCCGCGCCGTCGGCGAAGCCGCCACGCCTTATCGGCCGACGGATGCTCAGATCGCGCACCACCTGGCCCGATTCATCACACTGGTGCGCTCCCTGTCCATCGATCCTGTGGTTGTGCGGCAGAACTGGCTGGATGCCTACGACTACACCACGGACCGCGGCGCTGCCTCGCTGAACGGGTACGCGCGCGTGAACGATCCCTTCTCGCGGGTGGGGAAGGAATCCGTCACGGTCCAGATCAACAGCGTGGTCCATGCCACCGAGCAGTCCTTCAACGTGCGCTGGACGGAGCAGCGTTTCGTCAACGGCGCGGCGGCCGGCATGGAGCGCTGGACCGCTTCGGTCACGGTCGTGCTGCAGACGCCGCGCACCGAGCAGCGCCTGCGCAAGAACCCCCTCGGCATCTACGTCAATGGGCTGTCGTGGAGCCGCGAACTGGACGCCAATGAAGGAGTGAAGCAATGAGTGCGACTTTCAGGATCTGTGCCTTTGCGGTTGTGTCCGTGGGACTTGCTGGATGTGCCAGTCGGTTGGCACCGCCACCAGTGATTGCGTTGGACGAGCCGGTCGAGGCGACCCGCGTGCCAGAGCCCGCGTCGCCTGCCGCCGTGATTGAGGTACCGCAGGTGCTGCCCATGCCGGCGCAGCTGAAGCCGCTGGACACCGAGGCGCCCGCGCCTGTTGCGACCGAGCCTGCCGATGAGGCGAGGCGCGTTGCGCGCGCGAACGACGATGCCCGTGTGGCGCCCACGCGCGACGGGTACGTGAATGCGATCCAGGTCTGGCCCTACAGCGAAGGTGCCCTCTACCAGGTCTATGCAGCGCCTGGCCGAGTGACGGCGATCCTCCTGCAGGCTGGAGAGGAACTGGTGACGGTCGCGGCCGGCGATACCGTCCGCTGGATCGTGGGGGATACGGCCAGCGGTGCGGGAGAGACGGCCCGGTTCAGTGTGCTGGTCAAGCCCATTCGCGCCGACCTCAAGACCAACCTGGTCATCACGACCAACCGGCGGACCTATCTCGTTGAGCTGACTTCAACGCAACAAGCTTGGATGGCTTCGGTGTCTTGGGACTATCCCAAGGATCGCCTCATTGCGCTCAAGCGCGAGGCGGTGAAGGCGCAGGCCGCGACACCGATCGACAGTGGGTTGGCGCTGGAGCGGCTTCGGTTTCGCTACGCCATGCGCGGCGACAGCCCACCGTGGAAGCCGCTGCGGGCCTTCGATGACGGGGAGAAGGTGTACATCCAGTTTCCCGCAGGGATCACCCAGGGTGAGCTGCCTCCTCTCTTCGTGGTGGGGGCTCAAGGAGATGCGCAATTGGTGAACTACCGCTTCAGGCCGCCGTACTACATCGTCGATCGGCTGTTTGGTGCGGCCGAACTGCGGCTGGGCGCGGGCAAGGCCGACGTCGTGCGGATCGAGCGCTCCGATGGCCGCGCCCAGGGAGCGGGATCGTGACGACTTCGATTGAGGAGGGCGCGGCGACGTCGCCGAAGGCGCCGCCAGAAGGCATGGCGTTGCGTGCTCCGCCGCGCGCTGTCGTGCGGCTGAATCGGCGGATGATGATCCTTCTCGCGGGAAGCTTGTCGGTGGGCGTCCTGGGCGCCATGTTCTGGTCGCTGGAACCCCGATCAAGAAAGGCCGGAGGCGAGCCCGCGGAGCTGTACAACGTGGATCGCGTATCTCGGTCGGAGGGATTGGGCCAGTTGCCCACGGACTACTCGCAGGTGCGTGCATCCGTACCAACTGCATCCGAGTTCCCGCAGCTCGGCCCGCCGCTACCAGGTGACCTGGGGCCCGCCGTGCTCAAGGCACAGCAGCCCGTCGGCGCCAGGTACACACCGCCTGGCCATGACCCGCAGCAGGCCGAGCGGGACGCGCTGCACAAGGAAGAAGCACAGGCCCGGGCGTCGGGGGTGTTCTTCCGTTCAAGCGGGCAACGCGCTCCTTCGGTGGCGAGCAATCTGGCGTCGATGGAGAGCGAGGCTAGGTCTGGGGCGTCGTTGGCGTCGTCGGCTCAGGTACCTGTGCGTGATGGCGCCGCGTCCGGGGGAGGTGTAGCGCCTGCATTCGACGCGCTGCAGGCGCGTGCTCCGCAGCCCGATCAGAAAGAAGCATTCCTGAACGCTGGTCCCGGCCAGACTCGGAATGCCGGGTCACTGATGCTGCCCGCTTCTCCCTATCAGGTCATGGCGGGGACGGTGATCGCTGGCGCCTTGGTCACCGGCATTCAATCTGACCTGCCGGGTGATGTCATCGCCACCGTGACCGAACCCGTCTACGACACGGCCACCGGCCGCCATCTGCTGATTCCGCAAGGCGCGCGCATTTTGGGGCGCTACAACAGTCAGGTGAGCTTCGGGCAGAGCAGAGTGCAAATCGTCTGGCAGCGCGTCATCCTTCCCGACACCACATCGCTTGCCTTGGACAACCTCGTCGGCGCAGACCCTTCAGGTAATGCCGGCTCGGAGGACGGCGTGGACTGGCACTGGGACCGCGTCATGGCCGGTGCGGCGTTGACGACGTTGCTCGGCATTGGTGCCGAACTGGCGGCGCCAGAGAACCGAAGCGGCGGCGATCGCGTGGTGATCGCAGGTCGCGAGAGCCTGCAGGACAGCGTCAGTCGGGCCGGGCAGGAACTCACACGGCGCAACCTTGACATCCAACCGACCCTGACGTTGCGTGCCGGTCTACCGGTGCGGGTCATCGTGAATCGGGATCTGGTTTTGCGGCCCTACCAGCCGCTTCTCTTTGAACGAAGGGCTCTTCCATGACATCAACACGAAAGCTGCGGCTCGGGCCTTTGCCCAAGGCCGAAAGCGTGAAGTTCACGTTCCTGTGTCCTGTCGAGCTGAAGGATGATCTGGACCGATACGCCGCGCTGCATTCGCGGGTGTATGGCGATGCCGCGGATGCCGCCGCCTTGGTGCCACACATGCTCGAAGCGTTCATGCGGCGGGATCGTGTTTTCAAGCGGTCCGCGCAGACGCCTGGAATCCGTCGTGAGCAGGCCGAGACGACGTCAGCACCAGGGGGTGCGGCCGAACCCGACGACTCCATGCGGTGAGTGCACTGTGGCCGAGCGCCTACGGGACGGCGCGGCATGGTTGAGCCGGGACAGCCGGGCCGATCTCCCGCAGCACCGCGTCCATGACGCGGGTGCCGGGTGCGCTGAAGACGGGAGTGAGGTCTTTCCGCGAACTCGCGGGGCGAACCAGATCCGTCGAGGTATCGAGAATCAACGGATCCGAAGCAGAGGCGCCGTAGTAGCTCACCACGGCGCGCGTACTCGTCGAGCTCTGGTTGCGGACCAAGACGTATGTGATGCGCATTTGATCGTCCGGCACGTACAGAACGCGCAAGGTCGCATATTTGCTCACCGCGAGCATGCGGTCCAGGTCGTCCAGTCGCGTGCCTCCCGGCGATCTCCGGGGTTCGGCCGGGGGGCCGTCTGAGCCACTGGGATTCCCTGCGGCCCTCCAACTGTTCCAGAATTTGTTGACCTGCTCGATCTTCTGCGGGTCCGACAGATGTTGACCTTCCCGAACCAGCTGCTGCCAGCGAAGAAACGTCCACGGAGGCTGAGAACCAGCGCAGCGGTGAACAGCCTCGGAGGCGGTTCGCTCGAGCTCGAAGAGCATGACGCGCATGCAGAATCGTAGGTGTAGATCGTCGGCAACCCAGCGCGTGCGCCTGAAGTATCGTGGTTGAGCGCGTCGCTGCCCGCAGAGTGCTCTCGCCAGCTCTTCAGTCAACATTCGCTGCGTGGGGCGTCAGCGCATCGACGCTTGGTAGGTACTCCTGCACTCTCGTTTGGGCGGCTCGCCTGCGGTCAGATCGCTGACCCAGATTTTTCCTGCCTCGGCGCAGTACTCGCCGACGATCAAACGTGTCAGCCTCGCAACCGCACGCGCAGCTGGGACCGTGTCGCGCAGCTGGGCCACGGTGATCGTCGTGGGGGCAGCGCGGGGCCGTCGCGTACTTCCAGGCACCCTGCTTCCAGTTCGTCACGCACGAAAGTCGGCGGTATCGCGGCCACGCCGAACCCACCCTTTGTCAGTGGGGTTATGGGCTGCACCGAGGGAAAGCTGAACATATGTGGCTCGGCACCACGACCGACGAACAGCGCCCGCACATGGGCCCGTACCCACCCGCAGGCCTTGCGAACGGACCAGGGGCCGGAATTTACCAGCCGGACCTTCACGGCCTGGGCACAGTCCAAGGGCGTGTGCC
Source organism: Pseudacidovorax sp. 1753 (assembly GCF_040544975.1). Classification (NCBI taxonomy): domain Bacteria; kingdom Pseudomonadati; phylum Pseudomonadota; class Betaproteobacteria; order Burkholderiales; family Comamonadaceae; genus Pseudacidovorax; species Pseudacidovorax sp. 1753. The sequence continues at coordinate 44,835 of NZ_JBEPKY010000010.1, forward strand.
ACATCCTCAACCAACCGGGCAAGCCCACGCAGAACGCCTATATCGAGAGCTTCAACGGCAAGTTCCGCGACGAGTGCTTGAACGAGCACTGGTTCCAGAGCCTGAAGCGGGCACGCACCGAGATCGCACGCTGACGGATCGACCACAACGAGGTGCGGCCACACCGCAGTTGCGGGCGGATACCGCCAGCGAAGTTCGCTGCGCAGCAGCGTCGAACTACCAGCAGCGCTACGCCGGCGCAGCAGCAAACCAAGGAGCAATCTTCTTTCACCCAGCGGATCTCTCAAATCGACTGGTACGGGTTATGGGGGCAGGTCAAGACGATGGCGGCTTCTCTCATGACGTGGTTCGGCCAGGGGCGGTTCGTTGGGTGCAACAAAAGGAGATTCGCGCTTCGTCGGCGCCGCTCTCGTGTGAACTGGGAATAAATAACGGATCGTTGAGTAAACGATGTCTATGTTAAGATTCCTGCACTGTCAACAGGAATTCGGAGGACTTTCCCCATGCGCTATCCTGCTTCGCACAAGGAGGCAACGCGCAAGAAGCTCCTGGCAAGCGCGCGAGCCATCATGAAAAGAGGCGGCTTCGGCGCGACCAGCGTCGATGAGCTCATGGCCAGCATCGGATTGACCGGCGGGGCTTTCTATGGGCACTTCCCCAGCAAGGAAGCCTTGTTCGCCGAACTTGTGCTTGAGGAGGTCGCGAACAGCACCGAGATGCTTGCGGGCGACGAGAGCTCGCCACCTGACCATGTCGCGAAAAACCTTCGTAGCTATCTGAGTTCGTTTCACGCGCTGAATCCTGAAGCCGGGTGCGTGCTTCCCACACTTGGGCCGGAGATTGGCCGTGGTGATTCTGCGGTGAAGGCCATCGTCGAGAAGGGGCTCAAGCAGCTGCAAAAGAGTTGGTGCAGCCGAGTCGGCAACCCCGATGCGTCGTGGGCGCTCATCGCGCAATGCGTAGGCGCAATCCTGCTGGCGCGGTGCGTCGAAACAGAGCGCACGCGCAAGGAGATCCTTGCGTCCAGTCGCCGGTTTATCGACGAAACGCATGCGCTTAATTTGCCGGCAGCGGAGCCGCGGCGCAAGCGCGCTGCGGAATGAGATGGTCGCGGCTATGGAAGACTGCGCATACGCCAAGTTGCGTCGTCTGACGCGCTGTGTCGCGCAACACTTCGACTCGGAACTCGCAAAGGCCGGCTTGAAGGCGACCCAGTTATGGCTTCTGTCCGAGGTGCGACGGCTGCAGCCGGTGGAGCCCGGTGAGCTGGCTCGCTCCCTAGGCATTGATCCTTCTACCCTGACGAGAGCGCTGAGGCCGCTACTATCGGCAGGATGGATCGAACTAGGTGCAGGCAAGGATGCGCGCAGCCGCAGCATTCGCCTTACCGACAGCGGACGGGCAAAGCAGGCGATAGCGGGGCGCCGCCTGCGCATCGCGCGGCGCACCCTGGATGAGAAGCTCGGCCCGCTCCGCGTTGCAGAACTGAAGGCACTCATGGACGAGTCGCTCCAGATCTTCGCAGCCGTGTGACGTCGAGTGCGCATTCCGCGTAGGTAACGTCGGCGAATTTAGGCAAATGCTCTGTCGACACGCCGTTAGGGATGCTCTTCACGAATGGTCCGTTAGAGTGAATCCTGGGGCTGGACCACAGAAGTAGCACAGAACTAAGCTGCTTGCTGGGCGAGTTGATCTTCGAATTCGTTGGGTGGGACGTAGCTCAGCGCCGAGTGCAGTCGAGTGGCGTTGTAGACCTGGTCAATGAACTGAGGCAGGTGGCTGACGACGTCCTGGAAGTCTTCGTAGCCGGCCAGATAAACCTGCTCGACCTTCAGCGTCTTCATGAAGCTCTCGGCCTGGGCATCGTGATACGGGTTGCCTGCGCTGCTCATCGAACTGCGCAGCTCCGCCTCCTGCAATGCCTTGCGGTAAGCACGGCTGGTATACGGCGCACCGCGGTCGCTGTGATGAATGCAGCCCGCAGGTGTCGTCGCAACTGGACTGCTGCGGCCAGCGCCGCCAGTGCCAAGCGCGTGTCGATCTCGTGCGAGATTGCATAGCCCACCACCTTTCGACTGCACGCGTCCAGGATCGCCGCCAGGAAGCAGAACTGCTCACCGATGCGGATGTAGGTCATGTCGGCCACTCACACCATGTCAGGCCTGGGCGGCACGACATTGGCGTACAGGTTGGGCGAGACGGCATTCGCGTGCTGGCTGTCGGTCGTGCGCACGGAGCGGCGCTTTGGCTGCACACTCAGTCCATGCGTGCGCATCAAGCGCGCCACCCGCTTGTGGTCGACGCAGTGGCCGCGCCGCCTGAGTTCATGCGTGATGCGTCGATAGCCATAGCTGGGCCACGCCTCACGCACCTGTCCAATCAGCTCGACAAGGCTCTCATCGCTGAGCGCATCAGCGCTGGGGCTGGCGCGGTAGTAGTAGGTGCTGCGCGGCAGCTCGATCACTTGGCATCCCCGTCGTACGGAGGTAAGCGTGTCCCCACGGCCCTCTGGACAGAGCCTTGCCGCTCAGATATCTACGACGTGGCGTAATAGGGGGAAGCCGACGCGCCAGGTAGTGCCATCGCCGGGATCGATGCTGGCGGTGCGCTGGTTGATGCGCACGATTGTTCCCACGATGGTGTTGAGGTACTTGTCCTCGAAGGCCACCTTCTCGCCGCAGCGGAAGTCGTTGCGTCCTGGCTGGGGCGCGACCGGGGCTTCAGGTGCGGCTGCAGCTTGAGCCGTGTGCGCCGGCGGCTCGATGGCCGTATAGGGCACGGACCAGGCGATGCGCCTGCCCTCTTCCTGGATCGTGGCCTGCGTCTCCTTCAGGGCCAGCACCGTGCCCGCGCACATCCGGCCGTCCCGCCAATCCATGAACCGCACCGCCTGCCCCAGATGCAGATTCAGGCGGATGGGCACGATGCGCCTCGGATCAGCCAGCATCCGCTCGATCACGCCCTTGAGCCGCAGCAGCTCCAGACTGCTGGCGCGCCCGAGCACTTCCAACAGGCGCGAGTCAACCCCAGCCGCACTCACGCCGCCTTCCTTTGCGCCCACGGCTGCGCGGCCATGTTCCACGGCAGCAGCTCCTCGATCCGATTGACCGGGTGATCGGCAATGCGCGCGAGCACCTCGCGCAGCCAGGTCTGCGAATCCATCGCGTTGAGCTTGGCCGTCTCCATCAGGCTGTATAGGCTGGCGGCGCGGTGCCCGCCGTCGTGCGAGCCCATGAACAGGTAGTTGTTGCGCCCCAGCGCGATGCCCCGGATGGCGCGCTCGGCCGCCAAGTTGTCGATCTCGATGCGCCCGTCGTCGACATAGCGCGTCAAGGCAGGCCAGCGTGCCAGGCTGTAGCGCGCAGCGCTGGCCAACTCCGACTTGGCCGAGACCTGAGCAGCACGTCGTGCAGCCACGCATGAAACGCCTGCAGCAACGGTGCGGCCCGCGCCTGGCGCTGGGAACGGCGCACGTCCGGCGGCCGCCCTCGGATGTCCTCTTCAATGACGTACAGCGCCCGGATGCGCCGCAGCGCCTGCGCAGCCAGGCCATCCTCGTCGCGGTGCCGCTCGTACAAATCCCACCACGGACGCCGTGCATGGGCCCAGCAGGCCGCCTCGGTCACGCCCTGCTCGTACAGGCCGCCACAGCCGGCATAGGCAGCGGCCTGCAGGATGCCGAAAAAGCCGTGCAGGTGCGCGCGTGGGTGCTCGCCCTTGCAGTCGGGGCTGTAGCGAACCCAGGCCGCCAGCGCCGCGGTGCCGGCACTGGGCCGGTCGTCGCGCACATACACCCACAGCCGCCCGGTGAGGGTCTTGCCACGCCCCGGTGCAAGCACCTTGACCGGGGTGTCGTCGGCATGCACCTTCGCGCCTTGCAGGACGTGTCGCCCCAGCGCAGCGACCAGCGGTTCGAGCAGCGTGTGGACCTGCTCGACCCAGCCGGCCATCGTGGCACGCTCGATGTGCACGCCCTCGCGCGCAAAGATGCGGCTGAGGCGTTTCAGCGGCAGGTGGTCGCCGTATTTGCTGACCATCACGTGCGACAGCAGGCCGGCACTGGCCGGGCCCCGGGGGATCGGACGGCTGGGCGCGGGGGCCTGCCAGATCGCCTCGCAGGCCGTGCACACCTGCTTCTCGCGCATGGCACGGATGACCTTGAAGCAACCGGGCACGTACTCCAGGTGATGCGAGACATCGTGGCCCAATGCCCGCAGCCGCCCTCCGCAGGCGGTGCAGCCGCATGGGCGGCCTTGCGCGTCGTGGCGCGCTTCGCTCGCCGGCGGGCGCAGCAGCAGTTGTTCGTGGGGCAGGTGGGCGGGCAGGCTGCGGTCCAGGCCTTGGTTGGCGGCAGCGGGTGCCGGCTCCGCCCCGGGTGCCGCGGATGGCTCGGCCTGAGCGAACTCCGCCTCAATCAGGCTCGCCTGGCCGTCTGCGTAACGCTCGCTGCTCGCGCCGAATCGCGCACGCTGCTGGCGTGCCAGTTGCAGCGTCAGCTTCTGCACCAGCAGTTCCAGCCGCTTGACCTCGCCCTTGAGCCACTGCGGGTCGTCGGGCAGTCGGTCGGGATGGGCGCTGGGGCTCGGCACGGGCCGTAATGTGCCCGAGGTTCGGCGCTGCGTCACGCGCCACGCGTGCTCGCGTGCGCACGCGAGCCCTCGCCCAGGGCTCAGGCCGCCAGCGAGGGCGTGTGCGTCCTGGCGGGCATGCGCCAGTCGATGCCCTCCAGCAGCATCGACAGCTGCGCCGCCGTCAGCACGACCCGTCCCTGCGTCGCGCTGGGCCAGACGAATCGCCCGTGCTCCAGACGCTTGGCCAGCAGCAGCAGGCCCTGGCCGTCGAACCACAGCAGCTTGACGATGTCGCCGCGGCGCCCGCGGAAGACGAAGACGTGGCCCCCGAAGGGGTTGGCCGCCAGCGTGCCCTGCACCTGGGCGGCCAGGCCGTCGAAGCCCTTGCGCATGTCGGTGTGGCCGGCAGCCAGCCACACGCGCGTGTTGGCGGGAAGGCCGATCACCGCGGGGCACCTCGCAGTGCTTCGAGCACAGCCCGAAGGGTCTGGGTGTCGGCACCAGCGTGCACCCGCACGGTGACCTCGGCGATGCACAGTTCGATGCAGGCCCGGGGTGAGGCCGCAACGGAGGTAGGCAGCGGCGCTGCTGCGAGCGTAACGGGCAGCATCAGCGGCGAGGGTTCGGCGCCGCGCGGCCTTTGCAGCACGACGACCCAGCGGCGCAACTGGTTCGCGTTGATTTGATTGCGCATGGCCAGGCCTGCCAGCGACATGCCCGGCAGTTGCGGCTGCTGGACGATCCAGTCCTTGAAGGCTGCATGGTAGCGATGACGGCGTCGTGCATTGGTGCTCTTGAAGCGCTCACCGGGCCAGATCGGGATGTGTCCGCTGTCTTGCATGTGCACGCATGCTGCCGTGTTGCAGCATGCACTTCAAGGCGGTGGTGAGAGGACGCTTACGTACGGAGCAGGCGGCGGGCCGCTGATGATCGAGCAGTTGGCGTTGTCGCTCTCAAGAAACAGAACTGAAGACAGCTGATTTCATGCAGCGGCCTCCACGGGATTGATCTGGAAGCCCAGCGCGGCGGCGCGGCGCTTGAGGGCGGCGATGCTGCGCTGGCGCTGCTGCTGCTCGTAGCGCTGCTGGCCCTGGTCAACGAAGGCCTCGCCCTGGGTGAGCATGAAGTACACCATGCGTGCCAACTTGTGCGCCGCGGCGGTGTTGGCCTTGGGCTTGTCCATGCGCGATGACAGCCGTCTGTAGAACGCCCCAGCGCCGACTCGCTGCGCCGCAGGCTCTGCGCGGCCAGCTTCAGGGCCTGCCGCGCCCGGTTGGCCGAGCGCTTGGTGCCCGAGGACAGCACCTTGCCGCCGCTGATCTTGGTGCCCGGGCACAGCCCCAGCCAGGAGCAGAAGTGCTTGACGCTGGCGAAGCGGCTGATTTCCGGCCCGATCTCGCTGAGCAGCTTCATGACCACTGTCACCCCCAGCCCGTTGATGCGCGTGAGGTCCACGCCCGCCCAATTGGCCAGCCGCTGGCGGATGTCGTGCTCGGTGCGAGCCTTGCTGGCGGCGCGCGGCAACTTGTCGATGTCCACCTTGGCCGTGCCGCGCGCATCCAGCAGCGCGTCCATCGTTGATGAACGGCAGCACCATGCAAGGCGTCGATCTCGACTCGATCTCTCAAGGGGGATGCGGCTCGCGCCGCTCACCACTGTCGCCGACGACCTGCGGACCATGCTCACAACCGGGCTCGCACCACAGCGTCCGACAACGCCGCGGGCTCGCACCAATGATATGTCGGTCATCGGCGCTGCCGTTCACCTTGTAGCGCAGCAGCACCGTCGTTTCTTCGCGAACGCCGGGCGCTGTAATGGGCCTGGAATGCTCACAAGGCGCAGGCGCGGAGTTTTTTTCAGCAGGCCCATCTCCATGGTGAGCTGCCCGATCTTGCGCCCGAGCGCCGTGATCTTGGCTCCGTACTCGGCCACCATGAGGGGAGCGGGTGCCTGCCCTTCCAAGCGTCCGTCGTCGAAGCGTGTTAACCATGTCTGGATCAGCGCCGCCGAGAGCTTGTGCTTGCGTTGCGCATCCGGCCGGCGAAGGCCGCCCAGGCGGATTTCCCGGCAAACCTGCAACTTGAACTCCAGCGAATGCTGGCGGCCTGTCGAGCTTGCGGTCGTGAACCTTCTCCTGGTGAAGGTCCAGCCAGCGTATCAGTCTCTGCAACTATCGGTGGTCCAGCCGAAGGGGGGCACTCCAAGTTCGTCCAGAAAATTCTGACGACTCGCAAAGAAGTTTCTGAGTGCGTCCAAACGACATCCGGAGAAAACTGCTCCCAACACGCAAGGCGCATGTGCCGGTGTCAAAGGAGACAGGATGAGTGAAGACGTAACGGTTCGCCAGGACGGCAACGTTCTCGTCATTGCGCTGAGCCGGACCGAAAAAAGGAATGCGCTGACCGCGTCGATGTACGCGAAGCTGGCTGAGTCATTCCAGGATGCAGAGGCTTGCAATTCCGTCCATTCGATTCTGCTGCGCGGAAACGGCGGAGTATTCACCAGCGGCAATGACATCGGCCTGTTCCTGGATCAGGACGCCGAAGAACCGCACGAACCCGCCGCTGCGTCCTTCATTCGCGCCGTCATTTCCCTGAGCAAGCCATTGGTGGCGTGCGTGCGCGGACATGCGGTAGGGATCGGCGCGACGGTACTGCTGCATTGCGACTATGTCGTTGCCTCCGATGACGCCCGGTTGCGATTTCCATTCGTGGATCTCGGACTGTGTCCGGAGTTCGCGTCGACTCTTGTCCTGGAAAGAATCGTCGGGCGTAACAAAGCCACGGAATGGATGCTGTTGGGCGCGTCGATACCCGCGGGCGAGGCTCGATTCGCAGGCTTGGTGAATCAGGTCATGCCGGCCGAGTTGGCCGAGGAAGAGGCCCTGTCCGTCGCTCAGCGGCTCGCGTCCAAGCCGCAGATGGCGCTTCGGGCCACACGAGCTTTGCTCCGCCAGGGCTGGAACGACTCGCTGGCCGCGCGTATTGACCGGGAGTCGGCGGTCTTCGACGCGTTGCGCCGCACGCCGGAAGCGCAGCAGATCTTCCGTCGCTTTCTCGACCGCACGCCGCAGGCAATCCTCACTCACGTCTGATCCATCTGAAATCAAACGCCCATACCATGAGTACTACTTATGAAGTTCGCGGAAGCGTTGCGCTGATCGCCATCGCGAATCCTCCCGTCAATAGCCTGAGCAGTAGTGTCTGCCTGGGCATCGTCAACGACATCGATCGCGCCGCAGGCGATGTGAATGTTCGCGCCATCGTGTTGACAGGTCACGGAAGATCCTTCTCAGGCGGTGCCGACATGCGGGAGTTCGACTCACCGCACTCCGTCAAGGAGCCGGGTCTGCATGCGGTTCTTCTCGCCATCGAAGCCAGTTCCAAACCGGTTATTGCCGCCATTCACTCCGTCGCCATGGGCGGCGGCCTGGAATTGGCGCTGGCATGCCACTACCGCGTTGCGTCGTCCGGCGCCCGGATAGCGCTCTCCGAAGTGACGATGGGCTTGCTTCCGGGTGCGGGTGGCACGCAGCGACTGCCTCGCCTCATCGGTCTGGAGATCGCCGCCAACATGATCGTCCACGGAACCTCGATGCCCTCTCAGGCGCTGGCGGACTCAGGGCTCTTCGACCGGATGACCGACGGGGACGCCGTCAAGGCCGCGTTGGAGCTGGCCGAAGAAGTCGTCGGGCGCCCAGGCCCTCATCCGCTGGTGCGCGACATGAAAGTCAAGCACGGCAATCCAGAGGGTTATCTGGCCATTGCACGAGCGGCTGCAGCGGCGCGGTACAAGAACCTTCCCGCGCCGCAGTGCTGTCTCGATGCGATCGAGGCCGGCTTCAAGCTGCCTTTCGACGACGGCCTTGCCCTAGAACGCAGGCTTTTCTCGGAGCTGATGAACGGTGCCGTATCCCGATCATTGCGACATGCTTTCTTCTCCGAACGCGCGGCGGCGAAGTTGAGCGATGTTGCAGATGCAGCCGCAAGGACAGTACATCGGGTCGGGGTCATCGGCGGCGGACTGATGGGTACCGGAATCGCCATGAACTTCCTGAACGCTGATCTTCCCGTGATCCTCGTAGATCTGGGAGAAGAGGCGCTCCAAAGGAGCGTGTCGAACATTCGCGGCATTTATGGCGCAGGTGTCTCGAAGGGCAAACTGAGCAAGGAGCAACTGGAGCGGCGACTCGCCCTGCTCGATACGACGGTCGACCTGACAGCCGTACGCGACTGCGATCTGGTGATCGAGGCCGTGTACGAGGAGTTGGATCTGAAGCTGAGCATCTTTCGCGCGCTGGACCAAATCGCGAAGCCTGGCGCAGTCCTGGCAACGAACACTTCTACCTTGGACGTGAACAGGATTGCGGCGGGGACGAGTCGACCGCAAGACGTGCTGGGCCTGCACTTCTTCAGTCCAGCTCACATCATGACGTTGCTCGAGGTCGTCCGTGGCGACAAGACTTCCGGCGAGGTGATGCAAACGGCCATGAGCCTGGCCAAGCGGATCGGCAAGATTGCCGTCGTCTCGGGGGTGTGCGATGGGTTCATCGGAAACCGCATGATCAACGCCTATTTCCATCGTGCCGGAGAGCTATTAGAACAAGGCGCCCTGCCGGAGCAGGTCGACCGGGCCATCGAGAAGTTTGGCATGGCCATGGGACCGTTTCGCATGTCGGACCTCGCGGGCAACGACATCGGCTGGGCCATTCGCAAGCGCCACTACGCCGAGGACGCGGCCTGCCCGAAGTTCGAGCTCGGCGACCGCCTTTGCGAGGCGGGCCACTTCGGGCAGAAGACCGGATCGGGCTGGTACGACTATGAAGCCGGCAAGCGGACCGCCCAGGCTTCGCAGCGGACACGGCAGATGCTTCAGGCGTACTGGCAGGAACGCGGCATCCGGCCGCGCCGCTTCGACGGCGACGAGATCGTCGACCGCTTGATCTATGCATTGGTCAACGAAGGAGCCCGGATCCTGGAAGAGGGAATCGCGGCCCGCGCCTCGGATATCGATGCCGTCTACCTGCATGGTTATGGCTTCCCCAGGTGGCGCGGCGGCCCCATGTTCTACGCGGACACCGTGGGGGTCTTCAACGTGCATCGACGCGTGCTGGAATTTTCCAGGGCGGATGCGAGTTGGAAGCCCGCTCCGATGCTCGAAAGGCTGGCTGCGCAACGCGCGAGCTTCAATGCCTGAGAACCGAACGTCAAAGGACAAAAGATGGATGAGGCTGTGATCGTTTCGACCGCGCGTACCGGACTGGCGAAGAGCTGGAAAGGCGGATTCAACATGACTTTCGGTGCGACCCTGGGGGCCCATGCCGTGCGGCATGCGGTAGGCCGCTCAGGGCTCGATCCTGCGGAGATCGAGGATTGCATCATGGGCGGGACGTTTGGGGAGGGCACCACGGGCGGGAACATTGCACGCGGTATTGCGCTGCGCGCAGGGCTGCCCGTGACGACGGGGGGCGTGACGGTCAACCGCTTCTGCTCGTCCGGACTGCAGACCATCGCCATGGCGGCGCAACGCGTGATCCTGGAGGGGGCGCCTGCCATCGTGGCAGGGGGGGTGGAATCCATCTCCTGTGTTCAGAACCAGGCCAACACGCACATGGCCCAAGACCCATGGCTGGCCGAGCACAAGCCGGCGTACTACTGGAGCATGCTGCAAACCGCCGAGCAGGTGGCCCAGCGTTACGGCATCAGCAAGCAGGCCCAGGACGAATATGGCGTGCGCAGCCAACTGAGGGCAGCCGCAGCGCGGGACGCCGGAAAGTTCGACGACGAGATCGTCCCCATGACCACGGTCATGGGGGGCGTCGATGCATCCGGTCGGGTGACGACGCGCGAGGTCACGGTCGCATCCGACGAGGGCATTCGCGGCGACACCACTTTGGAAGGGATTGCGCCCCTTCGGCCCGCCCTGCCTGGAGGCATGGTGACCGCAGGCAATGCAAGCCAGTTCTCGGATGGATCGTCGGCTTGCGTGGTGATGAATGCCAGGCTGGCGGAACGTCGTGGCATCGAACCGATGGGTCTCTTTCGCGGCTTCGCCATCGCGGGTTGTGAACCTGACGAGATGGGGGTTGGACCAGTGTTCGCCGTCCCTCGTTTGCTGGAGCGGGCCGGCGTGAAGATCGAAGACGTGGGACTGTGGGAACTCAATGAAGCCTTCGCTTGCCAGGTCCTGTATTGCCGGGACCGGTTGGGAATTCCGGACGAGCGTCTCAACGTCAACGGCGGAGCGATCGCGGTCGGGCATCCCTATGGCACCACGGGGTCGCGGCTTACGGGCCATGCCTTGATCGAAGGCAAGCGCCGTGGCGTGAAGTTCGTGGTCGTGACCATGTGCATCGGTGGTGGCCAGGGTGCTGCCGGATTGTTTGAAGTTCTGTGAACAGGAATTGGAAATGACAGTGGTATCTCAGCTTTTCAGCCTCAAGGGACGCACCGCGCTGGTGACAGGCGGCTCCAGCGGCCTGGGTCTACAGATCGCCGAGGCACTCGGCACGCAGGGCGCCCGCGTTGTGATTTCGTCGCGCAAGGCGGAGTCCCTCGAGCAGGCGGCTTCGCATCTGAAGGGGCTCGACATCGACGCGGCATGGATCGCGGCCGACAGCGCAAAGGAAGAGGATGTCGAGCGTCTCGCCACGCAGGCCGTGGAGCGGCTGGGCCGCATCGACATCCTGGTCAACAACGCGGGAGCAACCTGGGGTGCCAGCACCGCCGATCACCCGCTCACGGCGTGGGACAAGGTGATGAACTTGAACGTCCGGTCGATCTTCCTGCTGACGCAGAAGGTGGGACGACTCTCGATGATTCCGAATCGCTTCGGGCGGATCATCAATCTCGCATCGGTCGCAGGCCTCAGGGGCAATGGGCCGAACGCGCAGGCCACGCTGGCCTACAACACCAGCAAGGGCGCCGTCGTGAATCTCACACGCGCACTCGCCGGTGAATGGGGACCGCACGGCATCACGGTCAATGCCCTGGCACCCGGCTTCTTCCCTTCGAAGATGACCAAGGGAACGATCGCAGCGGTCGGTGTCGAGAAACTCGCCGAGAACGTTCCACTGCAACGCATCGGTGACGAGGACGACCTCAAAGGCGCCGCGGTGCTCTTCGCCAGCGACGCCGGCAAACACATCACGGGCCAGATCCTGGCTGTCGACGGCGGACTGACCGCCTGCTGATTTCCCATCACCAAAGAGACAAGGACGCAACATGAGCAACGAGACAAACACCCCCGAAGTGCGCATGACGGTGGACGGGCATATCGCCGTCATCTCACTGGACAACGTCGCCAAGAAAAATGCCATCACGCCCGAACTGATGCACCAGCTTTCCCAGCGCCTGACCGAGTTCGACAACGACGACAACCTGTGGGTTGCCGTGTTGGACCCCGCGGGGGAACACACCACCGCGGGCCTGGACATGCCCAAGTTCTTTGGACCGACGGCGACCGCCAAGCCGATCCCCGCTGACCAGATCGACCCCTTCGCGTTGGAGACGCGCTGCCGCAAGCCGGTGATCTCCGTGGTCCATGGCATTACCTACACCATCGGCATCGAGCAGATGCTGGCGTCCGACATCGTGATCGCGGCCGACACGGCGCGCTTCTGCCAGTTGGAATCCAAGCGCGGTATTGCGCCGCTGGGCGGAGCGCACTTCCGCTATCTCACGCGAACGGGTTGGGGCAATGCCATGTACCACCTCTTCCTTTGCGACGAGTTCAATGCGCAAGAGGCCTACCGGTGCGGCTTCGTCCAGGAAGTCCATCCCTACGGAAAGCATCGGGAGAGGGCCATGGAGATCGCGCGCCTGATCTGCAAGGTTGCTCCGATCGGGCTGAAAGCCACCAAGGCCGCAGCGCTGACCTACATCGCGCATGGCGAGAAAGCCGCCATTGCGGTGATTCCCGATATCCAGAAGACCGTCTTTGCATCCGAGGATTTCAAGGAGGGCATCCAGTCCTTCGTCGAGCGTCGCGAGGCGAACTTCCAAGGACGTTGAGGATTCACCGCCGCAAGCGAAAGGAGACGCAGCATCATGAAGACGTTCTCATCCATCCAGGAACTGCAGGCCTTCAAGGGCATGGAGGCGGGGCCCAGCGAATGGCATCGAGTGACGCAGGAAGAGGTAAATCTCTTCGCTGACGCGACGGGTGACCATCAATGGATTCATGTCGACCCCGAACGCGCGAGGCGCGAGTCGCCTTTCGGTGGACCGGTGGCTCACGGCTTCTTCACCTTGTCGCTGCTGCCGATGATCACGGAACGTATCACGCTGGTTCATGGCCTCAAGAGCCGTGTGAACTATGGCCTGGACAAGGTCCGGTTCACGGCGCCGGTGCCTGTCGGCGCCAAGTTGCGTATCCGCGCCACGCTGCAGACCGTCGACGACGAGGGGGACGGTGTCGTCAAGGTTGCCTGGCTGGTCACGTTCGAGATCGAGGGAGGTGACAAGCCTGTGTGCGTGGCCCTTTCCCTCGCCAAGCTCTATTTCTGAATGTTCCCGATGGACCGGGCATGACCCGGCAGGCCCGGTGCGATGACTTTCCGAGCCTTCTTCTCGAAAAAACTGGAGACAAGCAATGAACACATCTTCATGCCTGAGGCGTTTGGCCGCGTCGCTCTGCGTAGTTGCAGCCGCCGGACATCTGGCGTACGCGCAGATGCCTTCCGCCTCCCAGGCGTCGCTGATCGTTCCTTATCCCGCGGGGAGTGCGTTCGACATCGCCGCTCGACAGATCCAGACGGAACTGGGGAAGAACCTCGGCAAGACCGTCATCGTCGAGAACATTGGCGGAGCCAGTGGCTCCATTGGCGCGCAGCGCCTGCTCAGTGCCGATCCGAACCATCTGACGATGATGATCGGATCGCCCAATGAGCTTGCGTTGCCGCCGCTCATGCTGTCCGGCGTGCGCTACCAGCCCCAGGATTTCCGGATGGTCGCCCACGTGACGACCGGAGTGTTGGCGATCCTGGTGCGGCCGGACTATCCCGCGACGGATCTGTCCGAACTCATCGCGCGTGCTCAGGCACCCGGTGCCAAGCCCATATCCATCGCCAATGTGGGACTCGGATCCATCTTTCACGTTGCCGCAGCAGACTTCAGTCAACGCGCAGTCCTGCCGGTGACCCACGTTCCCTACAAGGGTGGCGCGCCCATCATGCAAGACCTCATGGGCAAGCAGGTCGACATGACGGTGCTGCCGCTGATCCCGAGCAGCATTCAGGCCGCGAAGGAGGGAAGGATCCGGGTGCTTGCGGTGCTGGGCCCCAATCGGCATGCGGCCATGCCCGATGTGCCGTCCGTCGACGAGGTCCCATCGCTCAAGGGCATGCACTACGCCATGTGGACTGGCATTTTCACTGCCTCCAAGCTTCCCATCGCGATGGCGGAGAAGATCAACAAGGCAGCCAACCCCGTCGTCGCCAGCGCCTCATTTCGCAAGTGGTCCGAAGAGCAAGGCAACTTGGCAGGCGAGGTGATCGACCTGAACCAGGCTGCGGAGTTCTACGGCCGGGAATCCGAAAAATTCAGGAAGCTCGCGACCGAGATCAGGCTCGAGCGGCAATGAGCGGACCGGAGACAAGCATGACGCCGAACACCCATCCTGCCTACTGGCCGCAGGAAACACTCCTCTCGTTGGAGGATGTCCAGCGCTTCGAGCGTGTCCCGCTGTCGCAGCGCAGCCTGCCGGCATCGACGTACGAAATGCTGATGGATGGCTGTGCCATCGACCCTTCCAAGGTCGCCATCGACTTTTTTGCCGATGGCTCCCGGATTCAGGAGACCGCGCGCAAGGTGACGTTCGCGGAACTGCGCAGTCGGGTCAACCAGACCGCCAATCTGCTGACCAGCCTTGGTGTGTCCAAGGACGATGTCGTGTCCGTCCTGATGCCGGCGGTCCCGGAGTCCCAGTTCTTGCTCTGGGGCGCCCAGGCCGCGGGAATCGTGAATCCCGCGAACTGGATGCTGGAGCCGGAGATTCTGGTCCACATGTTCCGCTCCGCGAGAACCAAGGTGCTTGCCGTGTATGGGGGCGAGGAACTGGGGCCGATCTGGCCCAAGGTCGAGGCCGTGGCGCGCGAACTCGGCACACTCTCGGCGATCATCCGCGTAGGCGGCACGTCGCCGTGCCCGGCGGAGGTGGCGGGAGTGCGCGTGATCGACTATGAGTCCAGCGTCAGCAGCTTCCCAGCAGATGCTCTGAGCGCTGGCCGCGTGTTCTCGCCGGACGACACTGCCTCGTTGTTCCACACTGGCGGTACGACGGGTGCACCCAAACTGGCCCGTCATCTCCATCGCAACCAGGTCTACTGGGTTTGGGCATTTGCCCACGTGGTGGGAGCTGCTGGCGCAGGGGTCGTAACCCTCGGGGTTCCGGTCTTCCATGTCGCCGGCGCGATCGTGTGTTGCTACAGCACTCTGGCCAGGGGTGGGCGCGTGCTGATGCTGACGTCAGCCGGGTTCCGGAACCCGTCCGTCTTGCCCAATATCTGGCGCATCGTGCAGGCGTATCGGGTCAACCTTCCCGTGTTCGTGCCCACACTGGTGAACCAGCTCCTGTCGGTGCCCATCGGCGACAGCGACATTTCCTCGATCCAGTACGTTGGCTCTTCGACCGCGCCGCTGTCCGCGACGGTCGCGGAGGCCTTCCGCGAGATGACGGGCTCGGGCGTGCGCGAGAGCTGGGGCATGACGGAAACCGTGGCTGTGACCTGCGTCACGCCGCCGACTGAAAGCTTCAAGCCTGGCAGTTCGGGCATACGGCTGCCGTACACCCAGGTCCGGATCGTTCAGGCCGACGAGGCCGGCAGGGTGGTCCGGGACTGCGCGCCTGGAGAGTCGGGCCTGGTTGTCGTGCGTGGACCGTCCGTGTTCCCCGGCTATCTCGACCAGGAC
This sequence comes from Pseudacidovorax sp. 1753, assembly GCF_040544975.1. Classification (NCBI taxonomy): domain Bacteria; kingdom Pseudomonadati; phylum Pseudomonadota; class Betaproteobacteria; order Burkholderiales; family Comamonadaceae; genus Pseudacidovorax; species Pseudacidovorax sp. 1753. The sequence goes on from NZ_JBEPKY010000010.1 coordinate 60,316, forward strand.
CATGGTCCGCGATGGATCGACGGGGACTGGCTCGACACCGGTGATCTGGGGCACCTGGACCACGATCAGTCGCTCTGGATCACGGGACGCTCCAAGGATCTCATCATTCGCGGCGGGCACAACATCGATCCCAAGATGGTGGAGGAGTCGCTGTTCGGAATGGCCGGCATTCAGGATGCTGCCGTGATCGGCGCTCCCGATGCGCATGCCGGGGAAGTGCCGGTGGCGTACGTGGTTCTTAAACCGGGTTCGAAAGTTACGGCGGAGGACGTCATCGCCCATGCCGCCAGTAGCCTGTCGGAACGCGCTGCGGTTCCCAAATTCTGCTACCTGGTGCCGGAGATGCCCAAGACGCTGGTCGGCAAGATCCAGAAGAACGTCCTTCGTGTAGACGCCATTGAACGCATGTTCCGGTTGGCGCTGGAGACGAGCGGTGTCGGCGAAGGCCTGGTCATCAAGGTGGTGGACCTGGGCAGCAAGGGGTTTCACGTCGACGTTGGGCTGAAGGGCTTGAACTCCACCGACAGGCGGGTGCGCGATGCGTTGAGGCCCTTCACCGTGTCGTACGAGATCAAGGATCTGCCGTGAGAGACGAACTGGCTCGCGGGGAGCCTGATCAGTGCCTCTTTCGAGAGTCTTCAAAACCGTAGAAATCTTTTATGGCGACCCAATACAAAGCACCCGTCGAGGACTACGTCTTCTTGCTCCATGACGCGCTCGGCGAGGAGACCGCTGCCATGTCAGGGCGTCTCGACCGAGACGACACCCAACAGATCCTGGAGCAGTCCGCGCGCTTCTTCGAAGAGCGATGGGCACCCCTGGACGCCGCAGGAGATGCGCAAGGCTGTCGATTTACCCAGGGCGAGGTGACGACGCCAGAAGGCTACCAGGCGGCCTACGACGCCATGCGCCAGGGGGGGTGGAACAGCGTCTCGGCGCCTGCCGAATACGGAGGGGGCGGGCTTCCCGGCCTGCTGGGACAGGCCGTCCGGGAATTCGCGGCCTCATCGTGCGGCGCCCTCAGTCTCTATTCCGATCTCACCGCTGCGGCCCACGACACCATCATCAGGGCTGGCGAAGACTGGATGCGGCGCTGGATCGTGCCGCGCATGGTGGCGGGAGACTGGACGGGAACGATGTGCCTGACAGAACCGCACTGCGGTACGGATCTGCGACTCATGAAGTCGCGTGCAATCCCGCAGCAAGACGGTTCCTGGCGCGTCACGGGCACCAAGATCTTTATCACCGGTGGAGATCACGATCTGGCGCAGAACATTATTCATCTGGTACTCGCGAAAGTGCCCGACGAGAACGGACGCGTGTCGGACGACCTGTCCTCGGTGAGCCTCTTTCTGGTGTCGAGGCGAGTCCTCGATCCCCAAAGTGGCGTGACTGGACCGCTCAACGGGGTCACGGCCGCGGGTATCGAGCACAAGATGGGCCTGAAGGGCAGTGCGACCTGCACGATGGTGTTCGAGGACAGCGTGGCCTACAGGCTCGGCGAATCCCGGAACCTGACGGGCGGCCAACGGAAGTCGTCTGCCGGCATGAGCGGCATGCTCGACATGATGAACTTTGCCCGGCTCGGCACTGGCTTGCAGGCCCTCTCTACTGCGAACCGCGCTTACGGCAAGGCGGCCAACTACGCCCGTGAGCGGCTGGCGGGGCGTGCGGCAAAGAAGCAAGACCGTACGGGTGGCGCGTCCGATCCCATCATCGTGCATCCCGATGTCCGCCGGCTGTTGCTCAGGCAAGTCTCCTTTCTCGAGGGGGGACGTGCGCTCGGCCTCTATGTCCGCATGCTTCTGGACGACCAGAGGACGGTCAGTGGCATCCCGAGATCTTGGGTTGGGAACCTGCTGACGCCTGTGGTCAAGGCCTTCTTCAGCGATCGCGCGTTCGAAGGCGCGAACGATGCGATGCAGGTGATGGGGGGGCACGGCTACATCCGCGAGAACGGAGTGGAGCAACTGGTCCGCGACTGCCGGATCTTTCAGCTCTACGAGGGAGCCAATGGCGTTCAGGCGCTCGATCTGGTCATGCGCAAGCTGCAGGGCGAGCAAGGCAGCGCATTGACCGTCTTGTTGGAGCTCGTCCAGGCAGAAACGGAGCGGGCGAGCTCATTCGAAACGCTGCGTGCGCACGCGCAGAACATCAGGCATGCATGGTTGCAGGTGGAGGCGGCAGCGGCATGGCTCAGGAAGCCTGAACGCGACCCATACGACATCGGTGGCGCTTCCTACGACTTTCTCACCATGGTGGGAGTGCTTTCAGTGGCCTTTATGTGGATTCGACAGTCCCGTGTCGCGCTGGAACATCTGCGCGATAGGGGCGATCGACCGTTCCTTCGAAGAAAGCTGGTGTTAGCCAACTACTGGATGAACCACGAACTGTCAGTGGTTCAGATGCTTTCCCAGCGGATCGAAAGTGGTTCGACGTATCTGATGGAACTTCCGTCGGCCCAGTTCTGAGCATCTGCCACAACACCCTACCGATCTTCTTGGCAATGAGGCCTGCACGAGTCATGAAAACCCGCATCACCGAACTCTTTGGAATTGCACATCCCATCATTCAAGGCGGCATGCACTACGTTGGCTATGCCGAGTTGGCCGCAGCCGTGTCGAACGCCGGTGGACTCGGCATACTGACCGCATTGACGCAGCCCACTCCCGATGATCTTGCCAATGAGATCCGGCGCTGCAGGGAGATGACCGACAAGCCTTTCGGCGTCAACATCACCTTTCTTCCTGCCCGCAATCCGCCCGACTACCCGGGCTATGTCCGCACGGTGATCGAGGGTGGGGTGAAGATCGTCGAGACGGCCGGCAACAACCCGCAGAAGTGGCTGGCCATGCTTCATGAAGCTGGCATCAGGGTCATCCACAAATGCACCTCCGTGCGGCATGCGCTCAAGGCGGAGAGGATCGGCTGCGACGCGGTGAGTGTCGATGGCTTCGAATGCGGCGGCCACCCCGGAGAAGACGACGTCCCGAACTTCATTCTGCTGCCTCGGGCCGCCGACGAACTGCGGATTCCGTTCGTTGCCTCGGGCGGCATGGCTGATGGCCGCTCCCTTGTCGCCGCGCTGGCCATGGGGGCGGCGGGCATCAACATGGGAACCCGGTTCGTCGCGACCCAGGAAGCGCCGGTTCACTCCAACGTGAAGCAGGCGATCGTCGACGCCAGCGAGCTCGACACGCGGCTGGTCATGCGGCCGCTGAGAAACACCGAGCGTGTTCTAGGCAATGCCGGCGTCGACCGGCTGCTTGCCAAGGAAAGGGAACTGGGGCCGGACATTCGCTTTGAGGACATCGTGGACGAAGTGGCGGGTGTCTACCCTCGGGTCATGCGAGACGGAGAACTGGATGCTGGCGCCTGGTCCTGCGGCATGGTGGCCGGACTCATCGACGACGTGCCAACGGTCCAGGAACTCATCCAGAGAATCATGGTGGAGGCCGAGGACATCGTTCGCGTCCGTCTGCAGGGAATGCTTGCTTGAGCCGATAGCGCCCATGGCTCGCACGCCCCGACGTCCCGGATGACTTTCCGACGATTGCAACCGAGAAAGAGGCCTTCAATGGGTGATTTCATAAGTCTTGATGGCGAAGCCTTGCAGTTCGAGGGCAAGTGCGCACTGGTCACCAGCACCGCCAACGAAACAGGATTCCAGATCGCCGACATGCTGGTGAAAGCGGATGCAACGGTTTACCTAGTGAATCGCGATCAGCGTGAGTGCAGCATGCAGGTCGAAGCGCTTCGCAGGTCGGGAAAGGCCAAGGGGTACGCGGTGAATCTTCAGGATCCCTTGACGCTCTCCCATTTCTTGCACCTGCTCAATGAAGAGATCTCGAAGCTGCACATTCTCGTGAGCGTTGAAAGGCTCGCTCGGATTGCACAGTCTTCCTCATCTGATTTCGCCCTGCGCGCAAGAGAACAACTCCAGGGTGAGCTGGATCTGATCCAGGAACTTATCCCGAGTCTGCACGCTGGCTCCACGGCGGTCGATCCGGCGCGCGTGATCCTGATTGGAGATTTCGCCGGGCTGCGGCTGTCGCAAGTGCCCCTGAGGCATGGGGCATTGCCGAGGACTGAGAGTTCGACCGCGACAGAGATCGCGCAGCAATTCGTCGAGCACCGGATCAACTTGAATTTCGTCGATCTGGCACCGCCCTACATTGCAGCGGGCGCGTCGCATGCATCCCCGCTACTGGCGTGTGTACGGCAGCTCACGTCGATTCGCACCGCGCACACCCGAGGAGAAGTCCAAAGTGTCGCGCCGGCTGGATACGGGGACGCGAATGGGCTTGCATGAAGTCTGCGTGCTTCGATGCGGCAGAACCAAAGGATCAATCGAATGAGTGTCAATGAGCCCATCACGACTTACCAGCATCGTCTGGCATTCAGCGTCGAGGGCAGCGAATACGGCGCCACCGGACGAATGCAGATCGAGGACGAAATGAAGAACCCTTTCGGGACGGTGCACGTCGGCGCGTTCATCTGGTTCGCCGATGTGGTTGCGACGCATGCCGCCCTGGGAGGAGGCCATTGGAGAGCAGGGACAGGGGCCCCGCTGGCGGTCACGCTGGATGCGAATTTGCTCTCCAACCGCGGAGGAGGGGTCCTTCATGCATCGGACCAGGCCCGTTCGGCGCGGCGGGCGCTTGACCGCGATGCGGACGGAGGTGCGCGACGAATCGGGTGCACTGCCTCTCGATCTCACGTCGTTCCACATGTCCGCGCGATCGGCTTGACGAAGACGGGGCAAGGCCGTGGCATCGCTGGGTTCTCCCGTCGTTGATTGCACCCACTTGAGGGTGCGAAAGCTCAGCCGCGCGATCGGCAGGCTGTATGACGCGGAAATGGCGGGCATCGGTCTTCGCATGACGCAGTTCTCTCTATTAGCGTGCGTTGAACAGTTAGGTCCCGTGTCGCCGTCCGTGCTCGCCGAGGCCATGACGATGGATGCGTCCACGCTGACGCGCAACCTGCGTCCGCTGCTCGCTCGGCGATGGGCTGCTCAAGAAAGCGGGCAAGACGCTCGCCAGCGGATCGTGACCCTTACGGAGCTGGGGGCGGCGACGCTCCTGAGTGCCCGGGGTCGATGGCGGAGAGCGCAGAAGCATGTGCGGGCAGTTCTCGGCGATGCCGATTTGACGACCCTGAATTCGTTGATCGATCGCATCCAGGACAAGCTCGCGGGGGGGGCTTGAATGCTTGACCTGCCATTCCTGGCGCGCCGTGGTGGGTGTTCTCCCGGTGACCACTCGATGCATCGCGCGCGATTCTTTTGCATGAAGGAGCATCGGATCTTGAAGAAATACCAGCATCGATTCGCGTACGCCAACCGAATTCGAATCCATTACGTTGAAGAAGGCGAGGGTCCCCTGGTTCTTCTCTGCCATGGGTGGCCGGAGTCCTGGTACTCGTGGCGGCATCAAATCAATGCGTTGGCCGCACAGGGCTATCGCGTCGTTGCGCCAGATCAGCGCGGCTATGGATTGACCGACGCTGCACCCAGAGTCGAGGACTACGGCGTCCTGCAGTTGGTGGGAGACCTGGTCGGCCTCGTCCAAGAGCTGGGTGAGAGCAATGCCATTCTCGTAGGCCACGACTGGGGTGCGATGGTTGCCGCACCAGCCGCTCTCCTGCGGCCGGACATGTTCACCAAGGTCGGCCTGCTGAGTGTTCCCTACATGCCCCGAAGACCTGTCCGGCCTGCGGCTCGATTCCACATGAGCAGCCAGGAGAAGCACTTCTACCAGGAGTATTTCCAGCAAGTCGGGAAGGTCGAGTCCGAACTCGAGATCGATGTCCGCCGTTCATTGCTTGGAGTTCTATACACAGGATCGGGCGAATGCCGAAAGCATCCAGAACATCGGAAAAGCTCATTCCTTTCGTTTGACAAGCGCAAACACTTCGTGGACTCATTGATCGTGCCCGATGCGCTGCCGGAATGGTTGACCGCTGAAGATCTCGATTTCTATGCGTCCGAATTCAAGCATTCCGGATTCCGTGGGTCGATCAATTGGTACCGGAACGTCGATCGAAATTGGGAAAATACGCCGTTCCTCGACGGTGCGAAGATCAGGCAACCCGCTATTTTCATCGCCGGTGAGTTCGATGGGGTATTGAAGATGGCAGCGAAGGAGTACGAAGACTTAGAAACCAATGTTCCGGGGCTGTGCGGAAAGCATCTCATCAAGGATGCGGGGCATTGGGTCCAGCAGGAGAAACCCGGGGAGGTCAATGGCCTGCTGCTTGATTTCTTCAGGAATGGCGCCGAACAGGAGAACCGGAATGTCCAGGCATGTCATTTTGGCCAAAGTCGATGTGGTTCAGGAATGCCGAGAAAAGGTTTTTACGGCGCTTCTGGAGCATCATGATCGGTCTGAGAGAGGAGGCCGGGACTCTTGTATTTGACCTCCTTCTTGCGTCGGATACACCGCACCGTATTCTTCTCTACGAGGTCTACGAAGACCGAGCGGCTTTCTACATTCACTTGGATGGCTCTAGCATGGTGATCTTTCGTCAGCAAACAATGGATCAGATAAAGGACATGGCTGGAGGGGGCCGTCAGTTTGGCATTGGATGAAGCCGATCCAGTGACTTTGGATACGACTTTCAAATCGAGGAAAAAATGATCGCTATTCTCGCGCGCGTGAAAATTAAGACGGATTCCACATCTCACTTCCTTGAGGTGGCATCGAAGCTGGTTGCGGCGTCTCGAACCGAGCCGGGTTCATTGGGCTATGAACTTCTACGGGAGAGCGAAAACCGCTATTCATTCCTAGAGCGCTACGTTTGTGAAGCTGCCATGGAAGCGCATAAGAAGACAGAGCATTTCAGGATATTTGGGCGCCAGTTGGGTGACTACATGGATGGCAAGCCCGAAATCATCCGTCTCGAGAGTGTCACTTGAACCCGAAGGCTCGCGTTCTCGTTATCAATCCTGGAGTAGCAACGACATGAAAGGACGGATTCAAACCTGAAGTGCAACACCTGCTCTCCGCTAGGGACGCTCTTCACCAATCGTGCGCTGCGCGTCAGAACAATTTGACCGCCCCGTCTTGTTGGCTGCCAGCGGCAGGTGCGGGAGCCAAGTCGGCAAGGGCCTGCGGCGTAGGGTGGAAGTGGGTTCCCAAAGCTTCCGTCTAGCAGTTCTGTGTCCGTCACGCCGTTGCAGGACGCACCTGGGCCATCAATGTCTGTCTGACCATCCACAGGTTGCTCAACGCAAACAGTACCTTCAACTGCACGGTGTTCTTAGCCAAGCCGCGGTAGCGAACCTTCACATGTCCGAATTGGCGCTTGATCACCCGAAACGGGTGCTCGACTTTGGCTCGTACGCTTGCCTTCAGCTGCTCGATCCTGTCGGTCAGTGCATCCACCGCGCCGGTTGCGGGTTCAAGCGCGCGGCGCAGCCCCGGACGCATCGCCACATGCCAGCGCACGTGCGCCCTCGCATCAGCACGCTTGTTCACGCCCTGGTAGCCCGCATCGCCGAACGCGAACTCCTCCTGCCCGTGCAGCAGGCTGTTGCCCTCGACCACGTCGTTGACGTTGCCAGCGGTGCCTCGCACCGTATGTACCAGCCCCGAGTCGGCACCCGTTGCGTCCGATGCGGGCGATGGTCAACGAAGCGTTGGTGAAGATGGATGGCCTGTTCGCCGGCATGTACGAGGCCGACATCAAGGGCGGGCGACCCAGCATTGCGCCAGAGAAGTTGCTGCGCGCAATGCTCGTGCAGATCTTCTTCAGCGTGCGCTCGGATCGCCAGCTCATGGAGCAGACCCAGTACAACCTGCTGTACCGCTGGTTCATCTGTTCGTGCTGACCATGACGGCGTACAACCTGACGCGCATGCGTTCGCTGGGGCAAATCCGCCCGCAGCGGTGTGAGGCGCGAAAAGAAGCGCCAGGTGCTTCAGCAGTCAGCCCAAACGACTCGAAATATCGCCCCGCAGCTCGCCATGTGAAAAGCAGCACTTGCAGAGGAGGGGGCTCATTCGCCGCGGGGAGTATTTCAGCAGCCTGCTAGGGACGTTCTTCACCAGCGGTGCCCTGCACCGTGTGCACCGGCCCCGAGTCGGCAGCCGAAGGGATTCACTCCGACTCGCGCGAAGCACGTCAGTCGATCAAGTGATGTTGCAAGGCATAGCGCGTCAACTCGGCATTGCTACCGATGCCCAATTTGCTCAGAATTCGAGTGCGATAAGTTCCAATGGTCTTCACGCTCAGGAACATCTGCCGGCCGATCTCCGTCAGTCTGATGCCCTGTACCAGGAGCAGCATGATCTCGTACTCTCGAGGCGAAAGCTGTTTGTGTGCCACCGATGTGTCGCTCCGGATCGGGCCGATCAGAAGCTGCTCCATGACCGCCGGCGTCATGTACTTCTCCCCCCGAGCCACCTTGCGAATGGACTCGATCAACTCACGGGCGTCCATGTCTTTGGTGACGTATCCCGAGGCGCCCGCCTGGAACGCCCGGAGGGCGTATTGCTCTGCCGGATACATGCTGAGAACCACGATGGGAAGTGCCGGCCGTGCAGCTCGAAAGGATGGAAGCATTTCCAACCCGCTGCGCCCCGGCATGTTGACGTCCAGCAGCGCCACGTCGAACTCACTCTCCCGCATGTAGCGCAGTGCCTGGAGGCCATCGCTTGCCTCTGCTCCAACGGCAAACTGCCCATGCTCGGACAGCAGCCTCTTGAGACCCTCGCGGAATATCGTGTGATCGTCGATCAGAAGGAGGCGAATCATTGCTTGTCTCTTCGGCTTTTCGGCGCGTCGATCGCCCGAGTGAGGGGAATGGTGATGCGAACTCGAGCACCAGATTTCGGGCTCGTCGTGAACTCCGCGCGACCGCCCAGTTCCCTCGCCCTTTCCTGCATGCCCAGAAGACCCAAGTGACCGGCATGCGACATGTCGTCGTTTGCGAATCCAGTGCCGTTGTCCTGGATCTGGACTGACAGAAAGTCATCGACGAAGGAGAGATCGACTTCGACTTCCGTGGCCCTGGAATGTCGGGCGACATTGGTCAAGGCTTCCTGGAAAACTCTGTAGATGCTGAGTTCCGTTGCCTCGGACAGAGCGCAGCTCTCACCTTGCGTGTGCATCCTGGCCTTGATCCCGTACCGGCGCTCAAAGCGGCTCAGGCTCTGGCTGAGCGTTTCGCACAGACCGAGATGATCCAGTGCCCCGGGGCGAAGGCCTTCGGAGACTGCTCGCACGGCCTCGACCGTCTCCTGGGTCAACTGAATCAGTTCGTTGACGGTGTCTTTCAACGGCGTTGGCGCAGGCGATCTTGTTCGCCCAACCACCTCCTCCGTCGAGCCCGATGTCAGTCCTTCCACGGCCCAGGAGACACGGGAAAGATCGAACTTGATTGCCGTCAGCATGCCCCCGACGACATCGTGCAGTTCGCGCGCGACGCGGTTGCGCTCCTTCTCCCGCACCATGTTCGCGTTCGACACCAGCTCCTGCAGCCTCGCGCTCGCGGCCATGAGATCCTTCCGCTGCCTCTCCTGCTCCGTGATGTCTATGCTCACGCCCACGATCGCCGGCCTGCCCATCAGGATCACTCGGGTGCCGTAGATCTCGAAGCTTCCAGGACGATGCCGCAGGGTGCGCCGTATCACGAAGCGCTCTCCCTGCGCGCCGCCCTGAATGAGACGCGCGTACTGCGCCATGAGGTCGGTGACCTGCTCAGGATTGGCCACATCACGCAGCCGCGCTCCCATGAGCTGATCTCGGTGAAGACCGCACATGAAAGCAAACGTCTCATTGACGTACTGGAACCGCCCGCGCTGAAGGATGTAGATGCCGGCAATGGACTGCTCCACGATTCCTTTGAAGGGGACTTCGTAGTCGATCAGATCCACAGCACACTCCCAGAGAAATTTCACTGCGTCCAGGCACCTTTGAGGCTGCAACACCCCTGACTCATGAAGCGATGCGCCTGCCCTGGACAGCCTCGATCTCGACTGCTTCCCTGCTCGCACAGACCTCGGCAACGCAGACTCAATCAGCGTCGCAATCGCCCATGAGCATGATGCTTGTCATCCTGGATGATGATGGCCATAATTTAGAAAGTCAATAGCCCTTTCCCTGGTTCACATGGGTCACTCGCAGACAGAAAAAGCACAGAACCGTGAACGTATCGTGGATCGTGCAGCAAAGCAGATTCGGAAGAATGGCTTGCAGTCAGTGAGCGTGGGAAAGCTCATGTCGGCAGTCGGACTCACCCACGGAGGGTTCTACGGGCATTTTTCTTCCCGCTCCGAATTGCTGGCGGTCGCCCTTGAAAGGGCCATGAGTGAAGGGGCCGAGAGTTTCCACGCCGAGCATCCGCAATCGCATGCGGCGTTCGAGACGATTCTGCGTCGCTATCTGAGCCGTCGGCATAGAGACCATCCTGCCGATGGTTGCGCGGTCGCTGCACTCGCCGGCGATGTGGCGCGCTCCGACGAAACCATTCGACAGGCGATGTCGAGTCACATCCAGGCGTTCGCGGACGAGATTCTGGACAGTCTGAATGGCGACGACCGCGGGACAGCCCTTTTCATCATCGGTGCTTTGGTCGGAGCATTGACGCTTTCGCGTGTACTTGACACAAACGATTCGGATGCGTTGTTAGCTGCTGCGAAGCGCGAGTTATTCACGCTTGATGCAGGCCGGGACTCTCATTAGATATCTTCGCAGTGGATGACGTTGAATCAACTTCTCCGCGTCCGGGGATCAAGATTTGTTGGCGCCGACCGGAAACTGAGCCACTTTTGTAGTCGGCCCTGCAAAATTCATCCGCCCACCCACGCCATTTGCGGCTTGCCGGTCGTTCTGGCTGCCACGGCGTTCGCGAGCGCCGCGAGGAGCATTTCAAGCAGCGCAAACACAGGCGCGGCAAGGCCCGCGAGGCCCAGGCGCACGATGGCCCGCAGTAGCCAGCGCACGTTGTAGCCCGCCGCGCACAGCACCGCGTGCAGCGCATCGCCAGCGGGCCCCTTCAGCCAGCACCGATCCATCCCGTTGTCGTGCTTAAGGTGCCCGATGACCGGCTCCACCGCCTGACGCCGCCTGAGCCAGCGCCGCTGCTGATGCGTCAGGCTCTTGAACTTGCCGCGGTGAATGATCTGCACGCCCGGGTTTTGCGCATCGACGCCCCGAAAGCCAAGGTCCACGACCACCTGCCGGGGCTTGGCGCCTGTGTCCTCGGTCAGGATCGACACCTGCTCCAGTTGTTCGTTCAACGTGTGGCCGTCGTAGGGGTTGCCCGTGAAGCTGCGCGCACCCACCATCAGGCCTTGCTGGTGCGTGATTGCCACGCTGACCTTCACGCCGAACTCGTAGGGCTGGCGGGCTTTTCCTTTCCCGATGCACTCCACCTCGGGCGCGTGCAGGGCATAAAGCTTGTCCTTGTCCTTCGGGCGTTGGCGGCGGATACGCTCGGCGCGCTGCACCAGCGTTTGCAGATCCGACAGGGCGGCTGCAGCCATTTCGCTGCTGACCTGCCCGGTCTTGCGCTGCACCTCGCGCAGCACGATGCCCAGGACCGTGCGCTGGCGCTTGAGCACCTTGCGCAGGCGTTTGAATTGCTTGGCGTGGGCGTAGCCGCCAGCTTTGCGCCGCAGCGTCCTGGCTTCTTTGACGAAGGTCTGCTTCAGGGTGATGCCCGCACGCCTGGCGGCAGCCACCACCTTGTGGCGCGCGATCTCCAGCAGGCGTGAATCCACCGGGTGGGCAATGGCCTTCTCCTGCACCGTGGTGTCCACGATCACCCGCTCGAACTCGGCCGGCTTGATCGCCTTGGAGGAAACGGCCGTGTCGATGGTGGCCTTGAGCAGTTCCTCCACGCCGGCCTCGCCAATGGCGGCGCGAAAGCGCCCGACCTGCGTGGCATCGCAGGGCAGGCGCGGCTCGTAGTAGGTCATGCCGCTGAAGTGCTGCCACACGACGTTCTCGGCCCAGCGCTCGACCAGTTCCTCGTCGCTGAGCTTGTAGGCGTGCTTCAAGTACAGCAAGCTGGCCATGAGGCGGATGGGAAGGCGCGGGCGCCCTGCGGCGGCGACACCGGCGCCGGCGAGCTGCAGCGAGGGGCCGAAGAGATCGTCTTGTTCGAGCAGTCGGCCGGCGCGTGCGCGACGTTCGAAGTAAGGCGCCAGGGCCGCTTCGATCTGCGCCCAGGGCAGGCGGCTGGCCAGCACCGCCAGCGGATGGCGAAGGTCGATCATCTCGGCCGGGCGTGGGCGAAAGAAGTCGGGCGTGTCGCTGCGCTCGGCCATGCAAATCCCTCAGAAATCAGCTGTCTCTACAACGATTCCTGGGGGATTCGGTGCACCGCAAAGCGCTGGCAATCCAGTGTTCATGCGGAGTGGCGAGGTTTAGCAGGGCCGACTTTGTAGGTTGGAGTGAACCCCTTCGGCTGGACCACAGAGGTGGCACAGAACTAAGCGCGGCTAACAAAACGGTGCGAGATGGCGAATGCAGATGACGCAGCAAGCCAGAGAAAGCAGCGAGACATGAATGTCGATGCGGCGCTCGAAGCGAGTACGCAGCTTGCCGAAGGCAGCCAACCAAGCGTGCGTGCGCTCTACCACCCAGCGATGATGCCCGAGCCGGTCATTGCGCTCGATGCCACGCCGGGCAATACGCGTCGCAATGCCGAGCTTGCGCAAATGAGCGCGGCAACGCGCAAAGTCATAGCCTTTGTCGGCATGCAACTTGTGCGGCCAGCGCCGGGGTCGACCGCGACAGCCGCGCACCGCTGGCAAGGCCTCGACCAGTCCCTCGAACACCATCGAGTCATGCCGATTTGCGCCGTGACGCAGAAGATCAACGAGATGCCCTGGCGGTCCGTGATGATGTGGCGCTTGCTGCCGAGCTTGCCCCTGTCCGTCGGGTTGGGGCCGGTGTATTGGCCCCCCGGGGGGGCTGGCCACGCTGGCCGCATCCATGCTGGCTCGGCTGAAGTCCAGCTTGCCGGCGCCGCGCAACTCATCGAGCAACAACAGATGCAGGCGATCCCACAGGCCTGCGGCTTGCCAGTCACGCAGACGCCGCCAGCAAGTCATGCCGCTGCCGAAGCCCAGTTCCTGGGGCAACTCCTCCCATGGGATGCCGGTGCGTAGCACGAACAGGATGCTGTTGAGGGCCATCTCGTCGCTCACTCGCGGGCGACCGCCCCTGGCCGAGGCGACTACTGCCGGCAACAGCGGCGCGATCTTCTTGAACAGCGCGGCGCCGATCTCTTTGTTCTTGTTTCGACCCATGCAGCGTCAAACGCCGATCAGGTGTTTGACGATGACATGCTTGTGTTAGCCGCTCTTAAGCTCGGGCCAGGGCTTCGCGAACGAAGTCCATACGGTCCTGGCCGAAGAACATCTCGTCGCCCACAAACAGCGTCGGAGCCCCGAAGACGCCGCGTTGAACGGCTTCCTCGGTGGTCGCCTTCAGCGCCGCCTTGGTGTCCGGCTCTTGTGAGATTCGCTGGATCTCGTCTGGGTTGAAGCCGCCATCGGTGAGGATCTCTGCGGTGAGCCGGGCCTGATTCAGGTCCAGAGCATTGATCCATAGCGCCTTGAAGACACATGCGAGCAGTGGCTGCAGCCGCAAGGGCTGGCGAAGTTGAACGCCGGTCACCGCACGCATGAGAAACAGGGTGATGATCGGAAAGTGCGGGTTTGTTCTGAACGGAACACCGTAGCGACGGGCATGGCGTTCGTAATCCATGTGCGTGTAGCGCCCTTTCGCGGGAATCGTTGCGGGAGAAGCGTTGCCGGTAGCCTGGTACACGCCGCCAAGCAACATCGGCCGGTACACGATGTCTGCTCCATGCTCCTCGCAGATCACCGGCAACTGCGTCCAAGCCAGGTATGACGCGGGGCTGCCGACATCAAAGAAAAAGTCAAGAGTTTTGCGCATGCGTCTCTTTCAATGAACGAACGTTTAATAAACGAAACGTAATGCATCAGAGAAGGGCTGTCAACGGTGATAGCCAAGCATCGCTCGTTTGACAAACGATCGTTTAACAAATATCTTCTGGTTGAATAAACGAGCGTTAAATATAGGAGTGCTTATGGACAGATCAGGTGGCCAGCGTGGTGTGGCCCTCGTCATCGGTGCCGGCGACGCCACCGGCAGCGCGATCGCCCGGCGGTTTGCTCGCGAAGGGTATGTGGCGTGCCTCACGCGCCGCGCGGCGGACAAGCTGGGGCCGGCTGTCGAACGCATCCGTGCGGCTGGGGGCCAGGCATTTGGCTACGGTAGCGACGCGCGCAAGGAAGATGATGTCGTTGCGCTCATCGACCGGATCGAGAAGGAGCGCGGACCGATCGAGGTCTTTGTGTTCAACATCGGTGCGAACGTCCCCAGCAGCATCCTTGAAGAGACCGGGCGCAAGTACATGAAGATCTGGGAGATGGCCACGTACAGCGCATTCCTGAATGCACGGGAAGTCGCGCATCGGATGGTGGCGCGAGGCCGCGGCACGATGCTCTTCACCGGCGCCACCGCGGGCATCCGTGGCTCCGCGAAGTTCGCTGCCTTCGCTGGTGCCAAGCACGCCCTGCGCGCACTTGCGCAAAGCATGGCGCGTGAACTTGGTCCCCAGGGCATCCACGTGGCACACCTTGTCATCGACGGCGCAATTGACACCGAGTTCATCCGGACCGGCTTCCCCGACCGTTACGCATTGAAGGGCCAGGACGGCATCCTGAACCCCGAGCACATTGCGGAGAACTACTGGTATCTGCACACGCAGCCGCGTGACGCCTGGACCTTCGAGATGGACCTACGCCCCTACATGGAAACCTGGTGAAAGAAGAAATGAAGACCCGTATCACTGAGCTCTTCGGCATACGCCATCCCATAATCCAAGGCGGGATGCACTACGTCGGCTTCGCGTCCCTTCGCGGCAGCTGTATCCAATGCAGGCGGCCTGGGCCTGATCACCGGCCTGACGCAGAATACGCCAGAGCTGCTCGCAGACGAGATCCGACGCTGCCGTGACATGACCGATCAGTCCTTTGGCGTAAACCTCACGTTTCTGCCCACGCTCAGTTCACCACCCTACCCAGAGCACATCCAGGCCATTGCCGAAGGCGGAGTCCGGATCTTTGAGACGGCTGGGCGCAGCCCGGAGGCCTACATGCCAGCGCTCAAGAAGGCCGACATCAAGGTGATCCACAAGTGCACATCCGCGCGCCACGCACTCGAGGCCGAGGCGATCGGCTGCCACGCCGCCAGCGTCGACGGCTTCGAGTGCGGCGGCCGTCCGGGCGAGGACGACGTGCCCAACTTCATCCTACTGCCGCGCGCAGCCGAGGAGCTGAAGATCCCCTTCGTCGCTTCGGGAGGCATGGCTAACGGCCGCAGCCTGGTGGCCGCGCTTGCGCTGGGCGCGGACGGCATCAACATGGGCACCCGCTTCGTCGCGACCAAGGAGGCGCCGGTGCACCAAAGCGTCAAGGACGCGATCCTCGTTGCGACCGAGCTCGACACGCGGCTAGTGTTGTGTCCCGTTAATTCGTAGGCACATAACCTGCATGGGTTAGCGCATCCTCGGAGATGCCTCATGCCCAACGCCCACATTCGCACCAGCAACATAGAGCTCACCGAGAGCGAGCGTACGGAGCTCGTCTCGATGGCCAGGTCGCGGTCGCTGCCAGCTGCGTTGGCGCTGCGCGCGCGAATCGTCTTGGCCTGCGAAGGACGCGGCAAGGCCAACACGGAGGTCGCAAGACGCTGGGATCGACCGCAACACTGTCAACAAGTGGCGTGCGCGATATGCCCGGGACCGCATCTCTGGTCTGTATGACGAACTGCGTCCGGGACGGCCTCGAACGGTGGACGACGAACGAGTGTCGGAGTTGATCAACAAGACCCTGCACACCAAGCCCACAGATGGCTCGACGCATTGGAGTACCCGAGGGCTTGCCAGCGAAACAGGCATCAGCAAGAGCACTGTGGCACGCTACCTCCAGCTCTTCCAGCTCAAACCGCATCGCGTCGAGAGCTTCAAGCTCTCAACCGATCCGCTGTTCGTGGAGAAGCTGCGCGATGTGGTGGGCCTGTACCCGCAGGCCGTGCGAACGGACCAGGGGCCGGAATTCACCAGCCGGGCCTTCACGGCCTGGGCGCAGGCAAAGGGCGTGCGCCACATCCTCAACCAACCAGGCAAGCCCACGCAGAACGCCTACATCGAGAGCTTCAGCAGCAAGTTCCGCCACGAGTGCTCGAACGGTATGCGTCCGCCCAAGTCACCTTGAAGTCCGGTGACCGGACTTGGATGCTTGTGTCCACGACGAAATGCGTGGACATATGGGCACTTCAGACTTGAGCACAGAGGAACCGACGACACCGACTGGGCGTAGCTGGCGCCGGCATTCGGCGGAGTTCAAGGCGCGAGTCATCGACCTGGCTCGCCAGCCCGGCGTCTCGACGGCGGCGGTGGCTCTGGCCAATGGGCTCAACGCCAACATGCTGCGCCGTTGGGTTCGAGAGGCCGATGGGTGCGCGCCGAGCAGTGCACACAAGGACACTGTGGCGGTGGTGCCGGCGTTTGTGCAGCTACCCATGCCGCCGCAGACGCCGCCCACCTTGCCGCCAGCCTCGACGCAAACGCCGAGCACCGTTGCGGTGGAGATCCGCCGTGGAGGCACCACGGTGCAGGCCGAGCTACCGCTGGACACGCGCAGCGCCGCCTGGCTGCGCGAGGTCCTGGGTTGATCCGCGTCGACGCCGTCTGGCTGGCCGTGCAGCCGCTGGACATGCGGCTGGGCACCGAAGCGGCGCTGGCCCGCGTGGTCGGCATCTTCGGTGCCGCGCATCCCCACCATGCCTACCTGTTTGCCAATCGGCGCGCCAACCGCATGAAGGTCCTCGTGCACGACGGCATCGACGTGTGGCTCGCGGCCAGGCGGCTCAATGCCGGCAAGTTCGTTTGGCCACTGGATGGCGCGAGCACGCTGAGCCTGACGCGCGTGCAGCTCGACGCACTGGTGCTGGGCCTGCCATGGCAGTGCCTGGGCGAGGCCGGCATCATTCGCACGATCTGACGGTCGACTGGGGAATGACCTCAGGCTGATCCTTGGCGGCGCTTCTCGGCTAACGCTGCATACCGGGTCTCGACATAGATCGTCGACAGGCCCCAAAGTGTCTTCAGGCCTTCGTCCCAAGTAGATGCGCCAGCGGGCGGTGGCCGATCATCGAGACCATCACGATGGAACAAGCCTCGCAGGCTCGCAGCGGCACGAGCCTGCAACTCCCAGTCGCTCGAGTCACGAAGTGCAGCCGCAACCGCACTCAGTTGGCCGCCACTCGCCGGGTCGCTGGAACGAACGGCTAAAGCGACCCGCTCGCAGGCCTCCAAAAGCCTCACGCGCTCCCTGTTGAATTGCTCGTTGACATTGCTCATCTGCCACCGGATTCTGTCCTACCAAATAAGCGGGGGATCGCCGGACGCTTACCTCGAACGAGCACTGGTTCCAGAGCCTGGCGCAGGCGCGCACAGAGATCGCACGTTGGCGCGCGGACTACAACGAGGTGTGGCCACACAGCAGTTGCGGGCGGATGACGCCGGTGTTGGAATCGGCAACGGCAAAAACCTCGGCGTCTGTGGCGGCGTGGTCGTTGACGTGGTTGCCGGGCTCGCTCTGCGGGACTCGCTCGCTGCCCTGCTGCGCTGAATCTCCGCACCGACCTAGGCGTCCTTTACCCATCGACGCACAGGGCTGGCATTAATGCCATTCGCCATCGCCGCAGAAGCCGACGACACGCCAGGCTGGCAGCAGGCCGCCACAATATGCGCTTTGAACTCGGCGCTGTGGAGCCGCCGGCGACGCCGACCGTCCCTGAGGGCTATGGGAGTGTCCATTTCTCCAACCAAAAATTAGGTGGAGAAGAGCATCCTTTGCTTTTCACAGGAATCAGGTGGGCAGACTGGACGCTCATCGCGTTTCGCTTGCCGCCCTCAATTCGCCGGCGTGAAGCCCGGCAGCCGCTGCATGCGATGACGCAGCGCTTCTACGAAGGCCGTCACACGCGCGGGGCGGTAGAGGCTAGGAGGCATGGCCACATGGATCCGCACCGGCTCGAGCCACCAACGCGGCAGCACTCGTGCCACGCGCCCCGCATCAATGTCGCCTTGGCACATCCAGGGTGCCGCAGCCCCGATGCCAGCGCCGTTGAGGATAGCGCGGTAGCTTGAGAGAAGGCTGTCTGTGCGCAGCGGCGTATCGATAGACACCATGCGAGAGCGACCAGCCTTATCCAGCAGCCGTAGTGTGCCCGTCACATGTGGTACCAGCCCCACACAGGGCAGGTCGGGCAACCGAGCGAGTGTGACCGCCCCGGTGCGTGCGAGCAGCGCCGGGCTGGCAACAAGCATGCGCTCCATCGCGCCCAGGGTGCGGCTGACCAGGCCGGGATCGCGCACCTCGCCCACGCACACCCAGCAATCCGCGCCTGATCCGGCCAGATCCACCAGCCGATCGGTCAGCGTCAGTTCGACGCGCAACAGCGGCCAAGCGGCGCGCAGGTCAGTTACGGCATCGGTGAGGAATCCCGTGCCGTAGCCCGAGGGTCCCACCACGCGCAGCGTGCCTTCCGGGCGACTGCGTGCGCCCGAGATGCGCTCGGCCAGTCCCGCCCAGCCGTCAGCTAGCGCGCGGGCTTCCGCCACCAGGCGCCGGCCTTCGTCGGTGAGCGAGAAGCTTGCGGTTGTGCGCAGGGCGAGCTTGCAGCCCAGCATACGTTCCAGTTCCAGCAACCGACGGCTCACAGTGGGCTGCGTAATGCCCATTGACCGGGCCGCTTTGCTGAGCGAGCCGGCTTCGGCTACGCGCACGAAGGTGTCGAGCAGATCAAGGCGGTCGTGGATTAGCTTCATGCGGGTTACGTATAAGACTTCATCGTTCCATGCGTCTACTGTAAATGTCGGGACCAACCTATCGTTCGACCCCATGACTCCCGCCGTCCCCGAACTTCACCGCCCCCCACTTACCTCGGCCTCGGCGCCTGCGCGCCTGATCGGCGACACCCCGCGCGGCGGCTCAGTGCTCAGCTTCTACAGCCCGGCCGGCGCGGCACGGCCGCCGCGGGTTGGCCGCGGCGAGGGCGTCTGGCTCTGGGATGCGGCCGGTCGCCGCTACCTCGATGCCACGGCTGGTGCCGTTGTCGCCAACATCGGCCACGGCAACCGCCACGTGATCGCCGCCATGCAGGCGCAGGCCGAGCGCGTCAGCTTCGCCTATCCGCGCTTCTTCGAGAGCGAGCACAACATCGCCCTGGCCGACCGGCTGTGCGCCCTGGCGGGTGAGGGCTTCGACCGCGCCTTCTTCGTCTCCGGCGGGTCGGACGCCAACGAATCGGCCCTCAAGCTCGCGCGGCAGTACGCCGTCGTCACGGGCCAGGCAGGGCGCTGGAAGGTGATTTCGCGCGACCCGAGCTACCACGGCTCCACCCTGGGCGCCCTGGCCGTGACCGGCGACGCCCACACGCAGTCGATCTACGGCCCCATGGTCCGACCCATGCCCAAGGTGCCCGCGCCTCTGAGCTACCGCGTGCCCGACGGCCACACGGCGGAGACCTACGCCATGGCCTGCGCCGACGCGCTGGAGCGCACCATCGAGCAGGAAGGGCCGGAGAGCGTGCTGGCCTTCATCCTGGAGCCCATTGGCGGCCTGTCCACCGGTGCCGTGGTCTCGCCGGCGGCCTACTTCCAGCGCGTGCGGCAGATCTGTGATCGCCACGGCGTGCTGCTGATCTACGACGAGATCATGAGCGGCGCTGCCCGCACCGGCGAATTCCTCGCCGCCCACCACTGGCCGGGCGCCCGGCCGGACCTGGTGACGCTGGCCAAGGGCCTGGCCGCCGGCTACACGCCCCTGGGCTGCCTGCTGGCGCCGGCGCGCATCGTCGACACCGTGGCGGGCGCGGGCGGCTTCGTGCACGGCCACACCTACTTCACCAATCCGATGTCCTGCGCCATCGCCAATGCGGTGATGGACGAGGTCGAGCGGCTGGACCTGGTCACCCAGGCCCGCGAGCGTGGCGTGGGCCTGCGTCGACGGCTGGAGACTATCGCTGCACGGTCGCCTCTGGTGGGCGACGTGCGCGGCCTCGGCCTCTTCAGCGCCATAGAACTCGTGGCGGACAAGGC
The DNA here is from genome assembly GCF_040544975.1 of Pseudacidovorax sp. 1753. NCBI lineage: Bacteria > Pseudomonadati > Pseudomonadota > Betaproteobacteria > Burkholderiales > Comamonadaceae > Pseudacidovorax > Pseudacidovorax sp. 1753. Next base: position 80,470 of record NZ_JBEPKY010000010.1, read on the forward strand.
CACGCGCCTCTCGTTGCCCGCCGAGTTCAATGCGCCCGCGCGGCTCACCGAGCACGGGCTGCGCCATGGCATCGCGCTCTACAACCGCCGCGCCAACCTGGGCGCCTTCGGCGACTTCCAGATGATCACGCCGCCCCTCACGATCACTGAGGCCGAGCTCGACGAACTTGCGGACCGCCTGGGCCGCGCCCTCGACGACCTGGCGGACGAGGTGGCGCGGCGCGGCCTGACCTGAGTCTGCATCCGATCTCGACACCGTGCGCTGAACAACCGATCTCGAGACGAACGGTGAATTACCCCCCTTTCCCCCCGACCTGTCGAAAGAAGCCATGACTCTGCCCACCTTCCTCCGCCTCAGCCTGGCTTGCGCCGGCCTGGCATTCGCCTGCGCCGCACCGGCCCAGGTGCCCATGGGCAAGGGCCCGCTGCGCCTCGTCGTCGGCTATCCGGCGGGCGGCTCGGCCGACGTGCAGGCACGCACGCTCGCCGACAAGCTGGCGGCCGACCTCGGTGTGGCCGTGGTCGTAGAGAACCGCACCGGGGCCGGCGGCCAGATCGCCGCTGACTACGTCCGCGGCACCGCGCCCGACGGCCTGACGGTGCTGCTGGCCAACATGCACATGATGGTGATGCAGCCCCTTACCGCGCGCTCGGTGCGCTACGACCCCGTGAAAGACTTCGCCGCCGTCGGCCGCATCGCCACCTTCTACGAAGGCCTGGCCGTGCCCGCGGCTCTGCCGGCCAGGGATGTGCGCGAATGGCTGACGCTGGCCCGCACTGACCCGGCCCGTGGTAGCTACGGCGTGCCGGCGCCAGGCAGCGTCTCGCAGTTCATCGGCTTCCGTCTGGGCAGCGAGGCCGGCGTGGCGCTTACCGCCGTACCCTACCGCGGTGCCGCGCCGCTGGTGCAGGACCTGCTGGGCAACCAAGTGGCGGCGGGCATCACGCCCATCGCCGACCTGGTGCAGTACCAGCAGGCCGGCAAGATCCGGGTGCTTGCTGTCAACGGCGCCCAGCGCGCCGCTCAACTGCCGGACGTGCCTACGCTCAAGGAACTGGGCCAGCCGCATTTCGACAACCTCGAATGGACCGGCCTGTTCGTGCCGGCTGCCACGCCGGCGGCTACCGTGGCGCAGTTGCATGCTGCGCTCGGCAAGGCGCTGGCGCAGGCCGACGTGAAGGAGCGGCTGGCCAAGCTGAGCAGCGATGCCAACCCTAGCACGCCTGAGGCACTGACGCGGTTAATTGCGGAGGACCTGAAGCGCTGGGGTCCGGTCATCAAGGCCTCTGGTTTCTCCACTGAATGAAGGCGGCCATCCCGCCCCACCGCGCGCTGGCCCTGCCGGGCGTCCATGGCTACACGGACGCCAAGACCGTCCATGCAGGCGAGGCCATCGCCCTGCACCTGAGCGTGGATCGGCCCTGTCGGCTGGGCATCTTTCGCTTGGGCGACGATCCGGAGGACCGAGCCAGCGACCGACTGGTGGTCGACCTGGGCGAGGTGCAGCTGAACGTGCAGCAGATACATCCAGGCTCCTACGTTCACGTGCCCCGTGGCCTGCCCGCCGGCATCGCCCTGCCGGGCCTCACGCTGGAATGCTGGGTGATGCCCTGGCGCGTCGACGGCCCGCGCCAGGCGCTGATCACGCAATGCGACAGCTTGGCGGCGGGCGGCTTCGGCCTCTTCATCGAGGCCGACGGCGCGCTGGGCCTGGCGCTGGCCGATGCCGGCGGCTCGCCCGCCCACTGCTGGACGGCCGGACGGCTCGCTGCGCGTACTTGGCAGCACGTGGCCGCAACGTGGGATGGCCAAGTGTCGGCACTGTGGATCGACGGCGTGTGCGTAGGCCAGCAGGCTTGGCCGGGGCCGCTTCGGCCGGGCGCTGCGCCACTTCGGCTCGGCGCCTGCGGCGAGGAAGGCGCGGCCGAGGCCTTTGCCGACGTCGACCTCGCACTGCCGGCCATCCACGAATGCGCGCTGCCGGCCGAAGCGCTGGCCCGGCGCGTGGCCCAGCGCGGCCGGAACCTGCCCGCCCATCCTGCCCTGCGCGCCTGTTGGCCGCTGCGGGAGGGACGGGGTGGGGTCGTCGCCGACATCAGCGGTCACCAGCGCGACGGCCGCATCGTCAACCATGGCACGTGGATGATCCGCGGCCCTGGCTTCGACGAGGCCACGGCGGCGGCCGACGGCGATCCCTTTGCCACCGCCGGGCAATGCCAGGGCCTACGGCTGGCGGCCGACGACCTTTATGACTGCCGCTGGGCAGCCACGCACCACGTGACGCTGCCGGCGGACGCAAGGCCGGGCCTCCACGTCGCGCGCCTGCGCTTCGAGCTGGACGGGTGCGAGGCGGTCTACGACGTCACCTTCCTGGTCCGGCGCGCCGCTGACGCGCCACCCGCGCCGCTTCTGGTGCTGTGCGCCATGAGCAGCTGGCTGGCCTATGCCGCCACGCCCTTCGCACGCAACACAGTGCAGGACCCGGTCTGGCCGCGCCGCTCCGTCGGTCTGCCCAACAGCCATCCCGAGGCGCCGGCTTTCTGCAGCTACACCTTCCATCGCGCCGGCCAGCCCAGCTACTTCACCGGCCTGCGCATGCCCTGGCCTCACGCCAGCCCGGCGGCCCTGTACGACCCGGCCGGCAGTGGCTTCGCGCAATGGACGCGGCTGGAGCGCCGCCTGCACGTCTGGCTGGAGAAAGAGGGCTACGACTTCGACCTGCTGGCCGATTTGGACGTGCACCGCGACCCGGGGCTGCTGGCGCGCTACGGCACCGTGCTGGTCAACGGCCACAGCGAGTACTGGTCTACGCCGGTTGTCGATGCCTTTGACGCCCTGCTGCGGCGCGGCGGTAGCGCGATCGTGCTGTCGGGCAACACCATGTACCTGCGCGTGAGCTTTGATGAGGACATGGCAGTGATGGAGCAGCGCAAGACCGAGGACCGCGGCGCCGATCCGGCCCAGGCCGCGCAACGCCCGCCTGCCGGTCCTTTCGGCGAGGAATTCCACAGCCAGGACTGGATGCGCGGCGGGCAACTGCGCGCGGTGGGTCGTTCGGCTGCCAGCATCATCGGGCTGGAGACGGCCGGCTGGGGCTTTGCCGACGCAGGCGACTTCGGCGTATACCACGTGGCGGCGGCGCAGCACCCCTTCTTCCAGCATCCGCAATCGGTCGGGCTGGCCGCAGGCGACACCTTTGGGCACGCGCCAGACGGCGGCCTGCCGCGCGCCATCGGTCACGAATGGGACCTGACGGTGGCGAGCCTGCGACGGAGGACACGCGGCCCTGCCCCCGCCGGGGAAGACCTGCCAGAGGCCCCGAGCGGCCTGCAGGTCATCGCACAGGGCCGCCGTCGCGTGCCAGGAGCCCTGGACACGTACCTCGACTGGTTCTCCCGCCCGACCGAGCCGCTGGACGGGGGGCTGTCGGCGGAGATGATCGACTGGCATCGCCCGCAGGGTGGACGGGTCTTCCACGCCGGCGCCGTCGGCGCAGCATGGGTCGTGGGGCATGACCCGGCCTTCGACGTACTGCTGAAGAATGTGATCCATCACCTCAACGGCTCGCACCGCTAGCCAGTCTTGCTCGACGTGGCTGGACATCCGCGAATGATCCGGCCCGGGTCTTTGCATCTCCCAACACCTGTCCTCATGCAAGCTGACTCCCTTCCAGACGGCCACGGCCAGCTTCTATGGTCTCCCTCGACGGCACAGGTCAGCGCCAGCCGCCTGCACGACTACCAGCGGTGGATGGCGGCCCGTCACGGTGTACCGCTCGGCCTTACCAGGATCTTTGACAGTGGTCGGTGGACAACCTGGATCCATTCTGGTTGTCCATATGGGACTATTTCGACGTGATCGGCGAGGGTGACCGCGAACCCGTATTGGCCACGCGCAACATGCTCGGTGCAACCTGGTTCCCCCACGTCCGCCTGAATTACGCCGAGAACGTGTTTCGCCACGCCGGCCTTGACCGAACGGCCATCATCTCGCGCCAGGAGGACATGCCACTGGTAGAGATCTCCTGGCGTCAGCTGGCGCGCGACAGCGCCGCTCTTGCCGCCAGCCTGCGCCGCTGGGGTATTTGTCCGGGTGACCGGGGCGCCGCCTACCTCCCCAACTGGCCGCAAACCGTCACGGCCTTTCTCGACTGCGCCAGCATCGGCGCCGTCTGGTCGAGCTGCGCGCCGGACATGGGACCGACGGTGGTGCTTGACCGCCTGCGCCAGATCGAGCCGCGTCTTCTGCTTGCGACCGACAGCTACCGCTACAACGGGAAGGTTCATGACCGTTTCGAGCAAGTGACCGAGCTGCTGGCCAGCCTGCCGAGCGTAGAGCGCGTGGTGCACGTCCCGGGGCCGCGCGCCGCCCAGCACGCGAACTCCTGGCGCAACCAGGTGAGCTGGGACGACGCGATCCGCGACACGGCCGAGCCGAGCTACGAGCGCCTGCCTTTCGACCATCCGCTTTGGATCGTCTACTCATCGGGCACCACGGGCTTGCCGAAGGCCATGGTGCACGGCCATGGCGGCATCGTGCTCACGCACTTGAAGACCATGTCGCTACAGCAGGACCTTCGCGCCGACGATCGGCTCCTGTTCCTGGGCAGTACCGGCTGGATCGTCTGGAACTTGCAGGTCGGGGCCTTGCTGACTGGCGCCAGCATCGTGCTGTACGACGGCAATCCGGCGTGGCCTGACGAACAGGCGCTGTGGCACCTGTTGGACGCGCAGTGTGTCACCTTGTTTGGCGGCGGTGCAGCATACCTCGTCAACTGCATGAAGGACGGCCTGCGTCCGCGAGACTTTGCGCGGCTCGACAAGCTTCGCGCCATCAACGTGACTGGCTCGCCGCTGCCAGTGGACGCCTACCGATGGGTGTAGGACGCCGTGAAAGCCGATGTGTGGCTGGCCTCCATCAGCGGCGGCACGGACATCGCCTCCGGCTTCGTGGCCTGTGCCCCCCACGCTTCCGGTGCATGCTGGCGAGATCCAATGCCCCGAACTGGGGCTGACCGCCTATGCCTACGACGGGGCTGGCCGGTCCGTCGTCGGCAGCGTCGGTGAGCTGGGCATCACGCAGCCCATGCCGTCGAAGCCGCTTTACTTCTGGAATGACGACGATCAGCGGCGGTACCGCGAGAGCTATTTCGACACCTATCCTGGGGTCTGGCGTCATGGCGACTGGATCCGCTTCTCCGAGACCGGTTCCTGCGTCATCTACGGCCGCTCTGACAGCACCATCAATCGATTCGGAATCCGCATGAGCACATCGGAGATTTATCGGGTGGTGGAAGCCCTGCCGGAAGTCCGGGACGCCATGGTCGTCGACCTCGAGTACCTTGGCCGGCCGTCGTTCATGCTTCTGTTCGTAGTGCTGCAGCCAGGCTTCGAATTGAACGATGCGTTGAAGGCTCGCATCCGTGCAACCATCCGCACCCATGCCTCGGCACGCCACGTTCTCGACGACGTGGTCGAGGTGTCCGCAATCCCGCGCGCGCTGACCGGCAAGAAGATGGAGGTTCCAGTACGCAAGCTGCTGCTGGGTGCATTGCCGAGTAAGGTGGCCAGCCCCGACAGCATGCAAAATCCTGAAAGCTTCAACTTCTTCGTCCACTACGCAGGCTACGTGAGTCGCCGCGGGAGGCACGGAGGCTAGTGGTGCCAGGTCGATGGCCTGCCGACGGACCTTCAGGTTGAACAGGGTCCAATGGGTGGGAAGCAACCGAGATACGCGTGAAGGTGGGACACCGTCCCGAAGACCGGCGCGCATGTGCAATCGTCTTGCCTCAAGCGCGGCAGGCCCTTCAGCAATCCTCGGGGCTTCGAACAGCAGAAGGTGGGCATGTAATGCCGCAGCTGCCCTTCTGAAGCCGTTTGACGGCCATGTCTTCACCCCGTCCGGGATTGCCCTGCCAGACCCATCTGCGGCGTCATGTGGCGGATACAACCGGGACCCAATGCAGAACTTCATCAATAGGAGCGGCTGCCGGGAGTATGGATGGTGAGGGATGGCGGCGATCCCACACGATCTTCGCGTCCTCCGGCCGTTCAGGCGGCCTGAAGTATTCCTTGTCCGCCGGGGTTTTTGAGGCAGCACCGGCGTCCGTAGGAGCGCCGCGGCATTGACACATGCGCGACGACGTCGTCGACAGACGGCCGGGCGAAGATCAGTCCTGCTTCCGTCCCCCTGCGCCTCGAACCAGATTGGCATCGATCCAAGCGGCCACATCCGTGACGGCAATCCCGCGCTGGTGGTTGAACGTCCCGCGCTTGTCCCATGCCATACCCCGCCCCTGCGCGAAGACCGCCCGGTACTTGCGCATCATGTCGTGCGGCTCGTGCGCCAATTCGGCCAGCAGGTCCTGTTCGCTCCACGTCAAACGGCGGAAGGGGCGACCAAGGGCGGCCTGCAGCTTGTCGGCCACCTCGCCATAGGTCACCGTGTCGCCGGCAAGATACACGATCTCGTTGCGGATGCGCGGCCGTGCGAACACGATCTCGGCGGTGAGCGCGCCGATGTCGGCGGGCGTTGTGAGCGTGACGGCGGTATCAAGCGTCCCGAGCGCGTGTACGACATCGTTGCGCAGGTCCACCACGCCAAACTCCGGCTCGAACAGGTAGCTCATGAACATGCCGGTCGAGATGACGACCCACTCGGTGTGCTGCTGGCTGCGCAGCAACTCGCGCACGTCCAGTTGGGCGTCGAAGATGTCCTGCGGACTGCCGCGGCCGATCACGTCGAAGTCGACGCCGAACTGCCAGGGGAAATAACGCGGGATCCGCGCCTGCAGGGCGGCCCGCGCGAGCTTCATGGGCGTGTCGGTACCGGCGGCGTAGCCCGCGCAGCCAATGACGGTGTCGTAGCGGGCGAACACCGCCGCAAGGTCGTCGATGGAACTTCTGACGAGGTCGCCTTCGACGATCGCTATCCCCAGGCTTTGGATCTCGGCGATGACGTTGCGCTTGGCGGGCTCGGTCGACGCGATGGCGCTGGCGCGTAGCAGCACGCTGACCTGTGCGCCTTCCTCATCCCTGGCGCGGCGAGCCACATGGCGCAGCACCGGCAGGCCCAGCTCGCCGGCACCCAGGACCAGGATGTTTCTGGACGTGGCGTTAGCATCTTCCTGGATTTTTTGAGCACTCAGCGGTGCCAGCTGTTGACCGTTTGTGGTGGACATATGTGGATTGCTCCTGTGCCTGTGATGTCTTCGCACTCTAGCGAACGGGATGTCGCGGAAACAGCGGGGAGGGCCGGTTTCATCCTTCGGTGAATCCGAACAATGACGAGCGCGCGGCCGCCGGCTGGGCCGCAGTTCAGGACAAAGGCATGGATCGCTTACAAGCAATGCAGGTATTCCTCCGCGTGGTCGAGAGCGGCAGCTTCGTTCGCGCGTCCGAGAACCTGGGGCTGCCAGCCTCGTCGGTGACCGACATCGTCAAGAGGCTGGAAAGGCATCTGCAGGCGCGGCTGCTCAACCGCTCCACCCGCAGGCTCGGCCTGACGCCCGAGGGCGAGCGCTACGTCCAGTGCTGCCGGGAAATCCTCGCGTTGATCGAAGATGTGGAAGCGGGCCTGCGCCCTGCCGAGCGTCCGCGCGGGCGGCTGCGGGTGGACATGCCGAGCGGCATCGCGCATGCGCTGGTTCTGCCTCAACTGGGGAGGTTTCAGCAACGCTATCCGGATGTGCACCTGATGATCGGCGTGAATGATCGCCAGGTGGATCTGATCCAGGAGGGGGTCGACTGCGTCTTCCGCGCCGGGCACCTCGACGACTCGGCGTTGGTGGCCCGTCGCCTGGGGCTCTTGCGCTGGGCCACCTGCGCAGCGCCGTCCTACCTGGCCGAACAGGGTGTCCCTACGACGCTGGAGCAGTTGAAGACGCACCGCGCCGTCCACTACTTCTCCAGCACCACGCGGCGCGCGGGCGCACTGCAGTTCGTCGAGAAGGGCGCCGGCATCGCCGTCGTTGTGCCCGGTACGGTGGCGGTCAACGAGACCGGGCTCTACATCAAGCTGGGCCTCCAGGGGCATGGCCTGATCCAGCTGCCAAGGGTGCTGGTCGCCGGTCATCTTGCCGCGGGAGAGCTGGTCGAGGTGCTGGCCGATCGGCGTCCGGCGCCGATGCCCGTGTCCCTTCTGTATCCGCATCACGACTTCGTCTCTCCAGCGATGCGTGCGTTTGCCGAGTGGGCCGTCGCACTCTTCGGCGAAGTTGACGGCGAGGAGGTAGGTGCACCGTCTTAAGCCGGGCGGACCACGCATGCTTTGCACAATAAAGGATAATCGGTATACTGAAATACCGATTTTTCTTATCCTTGGATGCTTCCATGAAGTCCATCGTTTCGACTGCGGCCGGAGACTGGGTCCGGCCCGACAGCGTGCACCGCTCCGCCTACGTTGACCGCGATGTCTTCGACGCGGAGCAGCGACGTTTCTTTGGTGCGACCTGGAACTTCGTCGCGCACGACAGCCAACTGGCGAAGCCCGGCTCGTACGTGACGCTCGACCTCGCCGGCCGACCCCTGCTGGTCCTGCGCGAGGGGGACGGCAGCGTCGGGGTCTTCTACAACCGCTGCGCACACAAGGGCACCAAGCTGTATACCGACGAGGCGGGTGAGGCGGGGCGCATGCTGCGCTGTCCGTACCACGCCTGGACCTACAAGCTGGACGGTTCTCCGTTGGGCATTCCGCTGCGCCGGGACTACGACTTGCAGGCGCTCACGGACTGCGAGGCCGGCCGGGGGCTCACGCGCGTGGGCGCCGTCCGCAACTACCGCGGCTTCGTCTTCGTCAGGCTCGACGCGCAAGGCGTGGGCTTCGATGACTATTTCGGCGCGTCGCTGGTGTGGCTCGACAACATGGCCGACCGCTCGCCGACAGGGCGGCTCCAGGTCGCCGGCGGGGTGATCCGCAACGTGATGCGTTGCAACTGGAAGATGTACCTCGAGAACATCAACGACTCGGTGCATCCGGTGTCCGCGCACGAATCCGCCGGCAAGTCGGCCAAGGCGCAGTGGGAGGAAAGCCGTCCGCCCGGCCAGGCGGCGTTGCCCATGGCCGTCGAGCAGCTCCTGCCCTTTGCGTCCGGCTATGACTTCTTCGAAGGCATGGACGCCGAGGTTTATCCCAACGGCCACAGCGCCATGGGTGTGAGCGTCAGCTCGCATTCCGCCTATGCCCAGCCGGCAGGCTACGAAGAGGCATTGAACGCGGCCCACGGCCCGGAGCGCACGCGCGAGATCCTGGGGCGCTCGCCCCAGAACGTTGTGCTGTATCCCAGCATCGCCATCAAGGGCGCGCCGCTCGCGATGCGCGTCATCCGGCCGCTGGCCGTCGACCGCACCCTGGTGGAGGCCTGGAGCTTCCGCGCTGAAGACGCGCCCGACCTGCTGCTCCAGCGCGCGCTCAGCTACAACCGGCTGGTCTTCTCGCCCATGTCCATCCTGGCGCACGACGACGTGCACCTGTTCGAAGCCGTGCAGCAGGGCTTGCAGGCCGACGCCAACCCGTGGGTCAGCCTGCACCGCAGCTTTGATCCCGCGGAGCTCGAGGCCACCGGCACCCAGCATTGCAAGGGCACCAGCGAACTGCTGATGCGCAACCAGCACCGTGCCTGGAGCCGCTTCATGAACACAATGGAGGCCGAATGATGGTGATCGAATCGACCCTGCGCGGCGACATGGCTGCGCCCGAGACCTTGGCGCGCTTCGTCGTCGAAGAGGCGCAATTGCTCAATGCCGGCGACTTCGACGCCTGGCTCGCGCTCTTCGACGAGGACGGCCGCTACTGGGTGCCGCTGGCCGGCGCGCAGCAGGCCGACTCGCCACTACTGGCCAGCCTGGCCGACGAAGACCGTTACCTGCTCGCCACCCGCATCCGCCGGCTGAAGAGCCCGGTCGCCCATTCGCTGGAGCCCGGCGTGCGCAGCTTCCACGTGATCCAGGCACCTGAGGTGAAGCAGGCCGCGGACGGCGAGCCTGTCGTGCACACGTCTTTCCTGTACACCGAGATCGCGGGTGCGCGGCAGATCAGCCTGACGGGCACCTGGCGCCACCGGCTGCGCGCCACGCCGGCTGGGCTGCGAATCGTGCAGAAGCGCGTCGACCTGCTGAACGCGGGTGCCGCGCACGAGATCATCCAGCTCTTTCCCTGACGGAGACGACCCGATGCCCGCACTCCACGAGCGCCTGCGTTTCCACACGGCAGAAGGCGAGGTCAAAGATGCCGACCGCCGCTATGTGCTGATGCGCGCGGACGTGCTGATGGGCGCCTTCGACGCGCTGCCGTCCCCCGCCCGCAGCCAGGCGCTCGAAGCGCTCGCGCGTTCCGTCCAGCAGCAGGGCGCCGACAGCGTGCGTGCCTATGAACGCGAGTTCGGCACTCAGGCGCTGCTCGAGAGCGTGGGGCAAGGCGCCGCGTCGCTGGGCTGGGGCTGCTGGACCTGGACGTCAGCGCCCGGCGCGCTGCAGCTGCAGGTGGTGAACAGTCCCTTCGCGCGCATGACGCAGCACCATGACGGGCCCGCCTGCCATGCCATCGCCGGCATGCTTGCGGCCGTCGCCGGCACCTTGTGGTCGGGTCCCGTGGATGCGCGCGAGACCGCCTGCGCTTGCGTCGCGCGTGCCCATCCCTTCACCTGCCTGTTCGAGGCGCATCCCGGGCCCGAATGACAAATCGTCCTTGGGGAGCCATGCCAGCCGGTTAAACCGTTCGCCCCGAGCTTGTCGAAGGGCTTGCACCCAGATGGAGTGAATTAATCTGGCGTGGGGCCGGGCGGGCTGCGAAAACGCGGCCAATCCACGCGCAAAGCGCAGCCATGGCTCGGGCCATGGCGAGCAGTCGCAACGCGGAGTGGGCGGGCTTTCGCACCACGAGTGAGAGGCATGGCGGGTTCGTTCACACCTTCCCGGGCTTCGACAAGCGCAGCCCGAACGGCATTGGTTAACGGACTACTCGCATTGGTCCCGTGGACGGCTTCGGCCTCACGAGGGGGCGGTGGGGCGTCAGTCGACCACGACCCCGGTATCCACGATCACCGGACGGATCTTGGCCGTCTCCGACTGGATGTAGGCATCCAGGCGCTCGGGCGTCATCGACACCCTCGTGTAGCCAATCTCGGTGAACTTCTTGGCGTTTTCAGGGCTGGCCACCGCCTTCTCGAAGGCGTCGTGCAGCCGGCTGACGATCGCACGGGGGGTGCCCTTCTTCACGGCGGCTGCAATCCAGAACTCGTTGACGATCTGGGGCAAGCCGATCTCCGCCGTCGTCGGTACGTCGGGGATGTTTGGGTTGCGCTGCGTGTCGGCCACGGCGATCGGCACGATCTTGCCGGTGCGCATCATGTTGAGCGTCCCGGGAATCCCATCGAACAGGAGGTCGATCTCGTTCGTCATCAGCGCTTGCATCGCGGGCGGGAATCCCTTGTAGGGAACATGCGTGAAATTCGCGCCCGGAGCCTTCTTGGACAGCATATGGCCCAGCAGATGCGGCGCCGTGCCAGGCCCGTAGGAGCCGTACAACACGCTGCTTCCGGGGGCCATCGCCTGCTTGAGTGTCTCGACGTTCCTGATCTTGCCTGCCACGTTGCCGAGCATCACCGAGGGAGCCTTGACCATGATGGCAACGCTCTCGAAGTCGCGGGCCGGGTTGTAGCTGAGGTTCCTGTAAAGCACCGGGTTGACCGTGAAATCACCACCCTGGGCCACAAACACGGTGTAGCCGTCCGCGGGTTGCGCGAGCAAATCGTTCGCGGCAATCTGCGAGCCGCCGCCGGGCTTGTTGAGGATGACGATGGGCTGGCCCAACTGATGCCCCAGTTCGGGGCCGATGATGCGCGCGAAAGTGTCGACCGCGCCGCCGGCGGGAAAGGGAATGACGAGCCGAATCGGCTTGTCCGGATAGGCGGCCTGGGCCTGGGCCTGTGCCGCGATGCCGGCTAACAGGGTGGCCGCGCCGGCGACGAGCAGTTGCAGGACGAGCGCGCAACGGGAACGATGAGGTTTCATGGGAATTCTCCGTGGGTGGGACTGAGGAAAGCGAGCGGACCTCTTTCAGGGCCGGGTGAAGAGACTCAGAGCGGTAGGCGCGTCGCCAACTCGCGCTCGAAGCGGGTGAAGAATTCGGCGGCGATCTTCTGGGCCGCCGCGTTCACCAGCCGCGCGCCGATCTGCGCGATCTTTCCGCCGACCTGGGCGACGGCGTCGTAGGTCAGCAGGGTGCCGCCGTCGGGCAGCGTCGTGAGCTGGACCACCGCCGTTCCCTTGCCGAAGCCGGCCATGCCGCCCTGGCCGTCGAATACGAGGCGGTAGCCTTCGGGCGGCCGCACGTCTTCCATGCGGACGGTGCCGCTGAAGCGGGCCTTGACGGGACCGACGGCCAGGCACACCGTGGCCACCAGCATGTCCTGGCCTTCGCGCGCCAGCGACTCGCAGCCCGGGATGCAGCGCCTGAGCGTCTCGTCGTCGTTGAGGGCGGCCCAGGCCGTGGCCATGTCCACCGGCAGTGGGCGTTCGCTGCGCAGTTGCATGCTCATGCGGGCACTCCCTGGGGCACGGCCGCCTCGGGGTGGAAGTGCGTGAGGTCGGTGTGCCACCGGCGCCAGTCCCGGCCCGGATGCACCCGTCCGCAGCCCGGGCAGGTCCGCTCCGTCTCGGCGGTGTCGTAGAAGGCGGAGAACACCTGGGGCAGGTCGGTGACGATGCTCTGCAGCTGCACCTCCTTGCGCACCACCAACTGGCCGCAGGCCGCACAGTGCCATTCGAAGCCGTCCACCTCTCCGGCGGGGCGCGCGCGCTCCACCACCGTGCACAGGCTGCCCGGCTGGGGCCGCTGCGGGGAATGCCGCACGTGCGGCGGCAGCAGGAATGCGTCGCCCTCGTTCAAGGTGATGCGTTCATAGCGGCCGCGGTCGCAGATCAGCAGGTGCGCCGTGCCGCGGAACTGGTGAAAATATTCCTCCAAAGGATCGTCGTGGAAGTCCGAACGCTGGTTCGGTCCGCCGACCACGGTGCAGACCAGATCGGCGTCGGCCCAGATCTGCTTGTTGCCCACCGGGGGCACGAGGCTGGCGGCGTTGTCCGCCAGCCAGCGATCCATGTTGATGGGGAGCCCGTACTTGAGATTCATGCTGTCCTCGTCATGAAAAAGGAAAACCGGAACATTTCTCTGAAGCAGATGCGCGCCTTTGTGGCGGTGGCGCAGGCCGGCAGCTTCACGCGCGCGGCCGAGCAGATGTTCATCACGCAGTCCGCCCTGTCATCGCTGGTGCGCAACCTCGAGGCGGAGCTCGACCTGCGCGTGTTCGATCGCACCACGCGGCGGCTGGAACTCACCGACGCCGGCCGTGAGCTGCGCCAGTCGCTGGAGCAGCTGCTCGGCGACCTCGACCGCATCACCACCGATCTGCAGGACGTCACCGCCATCCGCCGCGGCCGCGTGCGCATCGGCACCACGCCGCTGCTGGCCTCGACCTTCATTCCCGCGGCCATCCAGGCCTTCCGGCAGGACCATCCCGAGATCACCGTGCGGGTGCTGGACGATCCCGTGGCCGCCCTGATGCCGGCGCTGTACGAGGGCGACATCGACCTCATGGTCGCCACGTTGGAGAGCGAACCCGCGGAGCTGAGCTCGACCGTGCTGCTGAGCGACCGCATGGTGCTGGTCTGCGACGCCGCGCATCCCTTGGCCGGCCGCTCGGAAGTGGGCTGGGCGGAGTTGTTGGCCGAACCCGTCATTGCCCTGCGCAAGGGCAGCGGTCTGCGCGCGATCACGGACCAGGTCTTCCAGGCGATGGGCGCCGAGATGCTGCCGGCGCAGGAGGTCAGCCATGTCTCCACGGCGCTGTCGATGGTGGCCAGCCGGATGGGCGTGTCGGTGTTGCCCGCCTATTCCGTTCGCTACAACGAGGGCCTGGGCCTGCGTGCCGTGGCGCTGGAGGCGCCTGTGGTGCAACGACATGTGCGACTGGCCATGCTCCGGCAGCGAACGCCGTCCGCCGCCTCGCAGGCCATGCACGACCACCTGATGGCTTTCGCACGCGGCATCTGAGCCGTGCGGAGCTGCTTGAACGGCGCTGTCTGCGCCTGCTCTGCGCGCAGTCATGCCGCCCCCAGGCCGAAGTGCATCGCGATCTCGTCGACGATGCTGTAGGCCGTCACGCGCGAGGTTTTCGGATTGCCCGGCATGGGCAGGTTCTCCACCGACAGGCGGAAGATGCCGGCATCGCCCTCGGCGGACACGTGGTGGCTGTTGCGCGTCGACTGCGGGTCGGCGATCAACTCGACGCTCACGGCGTCGGCGTCGCCGACGGCCAGGGCCAGCGCCGCGACGACGTTGGCGTTCTGCGGAAACAGCCGGGCCGCATCCCGCGCGCTTCCTCGAAAGAAGGCTGTGGCGCTTTCGATGCGTCCCAGATCGACCAAGGTCTCGGCCGCCGTGCCGCGCCAGGCCAGCACGGGTTTGCGGCCCTGGTAGTGCACCCAGATCGGGCCCGTGCGCCGGGCAGCACGCAGGTAGTCCAGTCCGCCGAGCGCGCCGGAGGGGACATGCAGCAGGCTACCGCCTTCATGGGCAGCTTCCTTCAGTTGCCCGTGCAGCACCGGATCCAGCAAGGCGCCGACGGACGCTGCAACCAGGTCCAGGCCCGCCTGAAGGCAGGCGCGGCCATGTGCCTGCAGGGCGCCGTGGCCTGCGGCTTCGACCACCAGATCCGGTCCGGCAGCGATCAACGCCTCCACATCGTGCCAGACCTGCGGCACCGCATCCGTCTGCTGGCCGGCAGGAAGAAGCGCACCCAGTATCCCTACGCCGCGAAGCCGGCCTGCCGCCAGTTCGGCGGCGATGGCCTGGCCCAGGCTGCCGAAGCCGATGAGGGCGATGCGGAATCGGATCGGGCTGGAGCGCCCTGGAGCGTGGGTCATTGGCAGCCTTCCTGGGCAAACAGTGCGACGGCACGACGGCACAGCACGGCCGCCATGTGTGCGCGGTAGTCCGCGCCTGCATGGATGTCCTGCGGCATCAGTCCTTCATCGAAGGCGATGCCCTTGAGCGAATCGGGATGCAGGCGCGACTGCAGTGCCTGCTCGAAGTCGGGCGCCCGCACCGCGCCTTCAACCGTCCCGTTCACGGCCACGCGGACGTGGTCGCCGAAGTCGGCCACGGCGACGCCGACCAGCGCAAAGCGCGAGGCGGCCTGTTCGTGCTTCAGGTAGCACAGACGGCGCGGCCGCCGCAGTCTCACGCGCATCAGCACCTCGTCCTCTTCCAGTGCGGTGGCAAACAGGCCCTGGAAGAAGTCGTCGATGTCGATGAGCCGCCGAGAGGTCTCGATCTCGCCGCCCGCAGCCAGCGCGCCGGCCGCCCAGCACGCAGAGGGGTCGTAATTGGCCAGTGAGCCACCGATGGTGCCGAAGTTGCGGACCTGGGCATCGGCGATGTGGCAGGCCAGTCTTGCGAGTCCAGGCGCGAAGGCCTGCAGCCGTGAACTGGCCGCCAGGCTGGCATGCGTGGCCATGGCGCCGAGGTTGATCAAGCCGTCCGCCGTCTCTTCGATGCCGTGGAGTTCAGGCACTTCCTGCAGGTCGACCAGCAGGTCGGTCGTCAGCAGGCCCATCCGCATCGACGCGAGCAGGCTCTGGCCACCCGCAAGCAGTTTGGCACCGGGCCACTCCCGCAGCAGCGCCGAGGCCTCGGCGGCATCACGCGCGCGGCGGAATTCAAAGTCCTGCATGGCCGCACGGCTCCGTGTCGCTGGCGCGCATCTGCACGAGGCCATCGGCGACGGCTTTCACGATGCCGTCGTAGCCAGTGCAGCGGCACAGGTTGCCGCACAGGGCAAGGCGGATGTCCTGGTCGCAGGGCTGGACGCCTTCGGCTTCCATGGCCACGCCACGCATCACCATGCCCGGCGTGCAAAAGCCGCACTGCAGTCCGTGGTGGGTCGAGAAGGAACGTTGCATGGGATGCAGATCGCCGCTCGGCGCCAGGCCCTCGATGGTCTGCACATGCCGGCCCGCGACCTGCGCCACCAGCACGTTGCAGGACTTGACCGCCTTGCCCCCGACCAGCACGGTGCAGGCACCGCACTGGGCGGTGTCGCAACCGACATGCGTGCCGGTGAGCCGGAGCTCGTCGCGCAGCAGCTGCACCAGCGTCGTGGACGCTGGAACGCGGTGCAGCGCGGCCCGCCCGTTCACGGTGAGTTCGAAGTCCGGCATTGCCGTGCCTCAGCCCAGAACCAGGCCGCTCTGGGCGAACAGCTGCCGCGTGAGCACGCGCTGTTCTTCCGTCAGCCCGATCAGCGGCCGGCGAACCGGCCCGCCTACCTGGCCCAACAGCTCCTGCCAATACTTGGTGTGGGCCTGGGGCGTGCCGGCGGGGCGGCTCAGCTTGAAGGCACGGCGTGCGGGCTCCAGGCTGTCCCGCACGGCCCGCGCGTCCGCATGATGACCCTCGAACGCCAAACGGGTGTATTCGTGGATGCGCTGGTCGGCCTTGGTCTGCAGCAGCAGCGGCGGGGTCGAGCACAGGTACAGGCGCCAACCCAGGTCGATGATGTTGTCCAGCCACTCCTCTTCGGAGGCGGTGCTGACCTGGATGCGGTCGCCGACCAGGCGGGTGAGCTCGGCGTACTGCGGCCGCGGCACGCTGTACTTGATCGCGACGATGTTGGGCAGCTCCGCGATGCGCGCGCACAGCTGGGGCGACATCACATAGCCGCAGTCGGGGTGGTTCCACATGGCGATGCCGATGTCGAGCTGCTCGCTGAGGTGGCGGTAGTACTCGTACACCGTCTCTTCCACGTCGTTGCAGAAGTGGAGCACGGGGCTGTGGACGATGATCCAGTCGCCGCCCACCTGCTCGGCGTGGCGCGCGAGTTCGATCACCGCGTCGAGATTGGTGTCCGAGCAGGACATCACCGTCCCGGCACGGCCGCGGCAGACCTGTGCCGCGATCTCGAAGCTGCGCTTGCGCTCGGGCATGGACATTGAGAAGAACTCGCCCTGCTTGCCGGTGATGAAGAGCCCTGCCACCTTCAGGTCGCCGATCCAGTGGTCGATGTTGCGGGCGAAACCCTCTTCATCGAAGGACAAGTCCTGCTTGAACGGGGTGATGCTTGCCGCCCACACCCCGGTGAAGTGCTGCTTGGCGTACGGCTGGGCGTTGTCTTTGGTGTAGTTCATTCGGATGGTCCTCGAGGTCAGTGGTCGGCGGCGCGCATGGCGCGCCAGAGCCGGTCCGGCGTGAGCGGAAAGGTCAGCGTCAGATCCGGAATGTGGGAGAGGGCGTCGTACGCCGCATTGAGCAGGGCCGCGGGCACGCCGATGCATCCGGCCTCCCCAACGCCCTTGGCACCCAGCGGATTGGCGGCGCTCGGCGTGGGCCGGCTCGCCATGTGCACGGCGCGCGGCATGTCGTCCGCACGGGGCATCGCATAGTCCATGAACGAGCCGGTGAGCAACTGCCCGCGTCCGTCGTAGACGACCTGCTCCAGCAGGGCCTGGCCCACGCCCTGAGCGAGGCCGCCCCACATCTGGCCGTGCACCATCGTCGGGTCGACGACATGGCCGGCATCGTCGATCCAGACCAGGTCCTCGATGGCGAGCACGCCGGTGTCCGCGTCGACGCGCACCTGGCACATGACGCAGCCGGAGGCCCAGGCCTCGTGTGCGGAGGTGTGGCGCAGCTCGACTGTGTGCGGCAGTGCCGCGCCTTCTGCCAATTCGCGCATCAGCTGGCCGG
The DNA here is from genome assembly GCF_040544975.1 of Pseudacidovorax sp. 1753. Taxonomy (NCBI): domain Bacteria; kingdom Pseudomonadati; phylum Pseudomonadota; class Betaproteobacteria; order Burkholderiales; family Comamonadaceae; genus Pseudacidovorax; species Pseudacidovorax sp. 1753. The sequence continues at coordinate 98,213 of NZ_JBEPKY010000010.1, forward strand.
CCGCCTGCAGCACGGCCGAGCCGCCGATGGCCGTGCTGCGGCTGGCCAGCGCGCCGATGCCTTCCGGGCAGGTGGAGGTGTCGCCGTGCAGCACCTCGATGGAACCCGGCGGGCAGCCGAGCACCTGGGCCGCAATGGCGGCGTAGGCTGTCTCCCGCCCCTGGCCCTGCGCCGAGGCGCCAGTGGCGATGACGAAGCGGCCGGGCGCCGTGCACGTCAGGCGCGCGCTTTCCCAACCCTGGCCGCAAGGCTCGACGTAGAGCCCGATGCCGATCCCGACGAGCTCCCCGTTGCGGCGTCGGGCAAGCTGTTCGGCGCGACGCCGGGCATAGCCGAAGGCCTCGCTGGCAGTGTTGAGCAATCCGGGAAGGTCGCAGGTGTCCAGCCGCTCGCCATTCGGCAGATCGCGGGGCAGTTCCTGCGCCTGCCAGACGCTGCGCATCCGCAGCGCAAGCGGGTCGATGCCTGCCGCCGCCGCCGCCGCGTCGACCAGACGCTCGAGCAGCACGGCTGCCTCGGGCCGCCCTGCGCCGCGGTAGATGTTCACGGCTGCCGTGTGCGAACGGTGCGCCGTCGCACGCGACGCGAGGTGTGCAACGCGGTAGGGACCGGGAACAATGCGCTGCGCATTGCGCATGGGTGCCACTGCGCTGTAGGGCAGCCAGTGGCCGAGGGAGAAGGCAAAGTCCGCCTGCAATGCGTCGATGCGGCTTTCGGCATCGTCCAGCCAGATGGCGCCCTGCGCCTGCGAGCCACGCCCTTGCGTGGCGTACTGAAGGTCTTCGCCGCGGCTCGCCTGCCAGCGCACGGGTCTGGCGAGCCGCATTGCCGCTGCAGCCACCATGAGCTCCTCGGGCGAGACCGAAGCCTTTCCGCCGAACGCACCGCCCACGTCCGGCGCCACCACGTGAACGCCATCGAGCGGCAGGGCGAGGGCGCGCGCAAAGTCGTGCCGGGCACGGCTGGGTGTCTGTGTGGACAGCCACACCGTGAGGCGGTGCGCGCCTGCGTCCCAGCAGGCCAGGCAGGCCCGCGGCTCCAACGGAGCGGGCGAGACGCGCGGCATGACCACGCTCGCCGTGGCGGTCGGTGGCGTTGCGGGCAGCCCCCCGTCTTCGAAGCGACATTCGGCCACCGAGGCCGTCGCGCTCGCCTCGACATCGAAGGGCAGAAGCGGATCGAGTTCTTCGTAGTCCACCTGGACCAGGGCAACTGCTGCCTCGGCCTGCGCGGGCGTGTCCGCCAGCACCAGCGCCACCGGCTCGCCCACGGCCCGCACGTGCGTGGTCGACAGCAGCGGCCCGGCCGGAATGCTCATGTCGGCCAGCAGCGGATTCACGAGCGGTGCAGGCAGATCGGCCAAGTCCTGGGCGGTGAGCACCGCAGCGACCCCGTGTGCCGCGCAGGCGTCCTGCGTCTGCACGGCCAATACCTTTGCATGGCTGTATGGGCTGCGCACGAAGGCCGCCACCAGCATGCCTGGCAGCGCCATGTCGCCGACGAAGCGTCCAAGGCCCTGCACGAGCTTCAGGTCCTCGCGGCGGCTGATGCCATGGGCGTTGGCGGTTGATTCGTACGTCGACGGATGGGACATGCAGCGATTACAGGTCCTGCGCCATGCCGACACAAACGGCAAATTTTTGAGCGCTCAGAAAGTCGTCTTCTGAATCGGATGGACGTGGGTGCAGGGCAGCAGCGCGCAGGTACAGCGGCCCATGCGCACGGCGATATATGGATGGAAATGGCCTGGGTGGGCGGGCGGCTGCCGCGGCCATGCGGCAGCGATGGCCGGTGGCAGGCCGTCGACGGAAGACCTTGACCTTGCGCCGAAGTTGAACAAGTGCGGGCTCGTCGCCGGGGCGGGGCCCGGCAACGCCCTCTGCGCTCAGTCCGTCTTGGCGGCGGCGGTGATCTGCGCGAAGTCGCGCTCGGCAGCCAACACGTGCCTCAGCATGGCGTCGCCGGCAGCCACGCTGTCGTGCCGAGCAAAAGCCTCGCGCAGGTTCTCGTAGCCCGCGATCACGGTGCGTTGCCGGTCGGGATGGTCGAGCGTCACGTGCCGGACCAGGACCACCTGGTCCGCATAGCGCGTGATGCTGGCCACGAGGCGGGTGTTGCCCACGGCGCGCAGCCAGGCATCGCGAAATGCACGTCCCGCGCTGAAGAAGCTGTGGGCGTCCTTGGACGCGTGGGCTGAGCGCGCATCGGCGATGGCCGAGTCTGCGTCGCGCAACTGTTCGGGCGTGATGTCGCGTGCCGCGATGGCCGCGGCCCGGGGCTCGAGCAGCAGTCGAAGCTCGAAGACGTCCTGCACGTCCTGCTGCGTGAGCGTGGGCACTCGATAGCCCCGCGGCGTGCTGACAAGGTAGCCCTCCGCCACCAGTTGCAGTAGGGCCTGGCGCACCGGAACCCGCGAAACCCCGAGCTGGCTGGCGATGTCGGCCTCCACCAGCCGCTCGTTGTCGCGCAGATGGCCGCCGCGCAGCCGGGCCAGCAGGTAGCCATAGGCGGATGCACTGAGGCTCTTGGTTGCGGGGGCGTCGGCTTGGTCGGTGGGGGTCATGGGCAGGCGGCAGCGGGAACAACTTCGCAGCTTAGCAAGCGGCGGCGGGCCCGCCCCGTCACTCGACCAGCGCGAGGACGCGCAGGGGGCTGCCCGAGCCCTCCTTGATCTTGAGGGGCGCCGAGACGATCAGTGCGCCGGTGGGCGGAAGCTGGTCCAGGTTCTTCAGGCATTGCAGGCCAAAGCGGCCCGCGCCGTGCATCAGCGTATGACAGGGATAGGGCAGCGGCCATTTGTAGGACTGCCCGGCATCGGTGTTGATGGTCTCCACGCCGAAGCCATGGACCTTGCGCTCGCGGATCAGCCATTCCACCGTTTCCTGTGTCGGCCCGGGCGTGTGGGCGCCGTCTTCGCGCATGTTGACGAAGCGCTCGGCGTCGTCGACGCGCTTCGACCAGTCGGTGCGAAACAGCACCCAGCTGCCTTCGGAGATGCGTCCATGCCGTTCTTCCCATTGCTGAAGATAGGGCACGGTGAGGAGCCAGTCGGGGTTATCGGCCACTTCGCGGCTGGCGTCGATCACCACGGCTGGTGCCAGGAAGTTCTGGGCGTCAATCGTGTCGACGGTGTTGCCGGCCAAGTCACGGCCGGTGATCCAGTGCGCAGGCGCGTCGAAGTGAGTGCCGGTATGTTCGCCGCAGGTGAAGTTGTTCCAGTACCAGCCCGGGCCGGCCTCGTCGTAGCGCGAGATGCGCTCCACGCTGAAGGCCTTGACCTGGCCGAATTCCGGCGGCAGCTGCAGCGCCGGAAAGTCTTCACTCAGGGTCTGCGTGAGATCGATGGTGCGCAGCGTGCGGTTGCGCACGCCCTCAGCGAGTTGGGCAAGAAGGCTCATGGGGCGGTTTCCTTGTGAAGGATGGAGGCGAATCGACGGGTGTGAAAAGGGATGTGGCGTGGAAGTGGGCGGACGCCGCGCAACTGCGGCGCCTTCAGGGCGACTCGTGCGCGAGCTCGCGCTCCAGCGCCTTGGGATTGCTGTGCAGGCGGTCGCGCCATTCTTTGGCGATATCGCCGGGAAAGACGTCCTCCACGCCCTGCCGCAGGGCGACGACTATGGCCGAGGCCAGCGCGGCGGGTCCGAGCTTCGGGCCTGCAACGTTCGCATGCGCTTCGTCGTCGAGTGGGCCGGGCAGCACATGGACGACGCGGACGCCGCTGCCCAGCGCTTGCGCACGCATGCCTTGCGACAGCGACAGGGCTGCGGCCGCCGAGGCGCTGTAGGTGCCCAGGGTCGCAAAGTGCTGCAGCGCATAGACCGAAAGCACGTTCACCCATGCTGCGAGCGGGCCCTGATTGCCGGCGCCTCGCGCGCGAAGGACCGGGCCCAGCGTAGTCCAGAGCTGCAACAGGCCGAGGTAATTGACGGCCATCTCGGCGGCTGCATCGTCGACGATGCTGACCTCCGCTCGGCGGGCACGATTGACCTGGGCGTTGTTCACCACGATGTCGAGTTCGTTGCCCAGCATCGGTCCCAGCGCCGCCACCGACGACAGGTCGCCCAGGTCCAGGGGGACGACCTGGACTTCCGGCCGCGTGGCCAGCCTGTCCGGCGTCTGACGCAGCCTCACCGCCCGCGCGTGGCCGACCCACACCTTGCGGGCGCCGGCGGCCAGCAAGGCGTCGACCAGCGCTTGGCCATGGACAGTGGCACCGTCGGTCACCAGCACCACGCGGCCACGGGGGTCGCAGCTCATCTGCTGTTGAAGTTTCGAATCCGCAGCCATGCTGGCCTCCTGTTCCGGCTGGCACACCAGCACCGCCTCGCCCGCGCGGTCCAGCCGCAGCGAGACCGTGACCCGCGCAGCATCCGGGGTGACGCTTTCGCTGAGGAACGCGATCACGGTCGGGCCCGCGTCGAGCTTGATGGTTCCGATGCGCCAGGGCAGGTGCTGCGCGAAGTAAGCATCGTTGCTGTGACGCAGCGTGGACTGAGCGAGTAGCTGGCCCCCGCCAGGTTGGGGCTGCCATCGCAGCGTGTCGGCCAGGCACTGGCCGCAGGCTTCCCGAGGCGGATACTGCAACGCGCCGCAACGATCACAGCACTGCAGGTGCAGGATGTGGCCCGTTGCTGCCGCAGCCGTCAGCCCACGTGCGACTCGGCTTCTTGCGGCCGGCGGCAGCGCCATGGCGCGGTTTGAGGTCTGCGTTGCTGTCAGGTCGGCGCAGGGCCGTGCCATGTCGGTCGGCGCATTCATCGGGCGCTCTCCAGGATGACCGCGCCCGTGCATACACAGCGGTCGTAGTTGACCATGCCGAAGCCGCTGGCAAGGCCCCACCGCGCGTCGGCCACCTGGCGACCGTGGGCCTGGCCGATGACTTGACGCAGGATTTCGTTGACGCCCATGAAGCCGCCCGCGGCACCGGCCTGGCCGGCGGAAAGCTGACCGCCGCTGGTGTTGTGCGGCAGGTCGCCGTCGTGGGTTAGCGTGTGCGTGCGCACGTAGTCCGGGGCTTCGCCGGCTTCGCAGAAGCCGAGAGCCTCCAGTTGCAGCATCACGATCACGGGATAGTCGTCGTAGGTGTGCAGCACATCGATGGTGGCGGCATCGATGCCGGCTTGCGCGAACAGCTCGTCGCGGTCCATGCGCCAGCCACCGCGGACCATCACCGGGTCTTCCGTGTAGGCGTTGTGGCGCTCGATGGCGCCACGCAGGGCCGCGTGGGCCAGGCCCAGAGCCTGCGCCCGCTCTTCCCGCATCACCAGGAAAGCTTCTGCACCTGCGCAGGGCATGGGGCAATCCAGCAGATGGATGGGGTCGGCGATGGCGCGAGCGCCCAGGTACTCGTCCATCGTCATTGGCCGACGCAGGAGTGCGTTGGGATTGCCGGCCGCATTCGCACGCTGGCTGACCGCGATGCGCCCGAAGTCTTCGCGGGTGGCGCCGTGGCGGTGCATGTAGTGGTCGGTGATGAGCGCGAAGATGGAGTTGGGCCCCCCTGCGCCATAGGGGAAGGTGGCATCGCGCGCGAACTGGCTGAAGTTCGCCAGGCTGCTGCGGAAGGAGTCGACATGGTTGGTGTCGGCGCCGATGCAGGCCACGATCTCCGCGTCGCCGGCCTGCACGGCGCGCGCGGCGCGGCGCAGGGCCATCACGCCTGCGGCGCCCCCGGTGGGCAGAAAATCCATCCAGCGCGGCACCAGGCCCAGCTGCTGGGTGACGCCCACGGTGGAGTCGGGCGCCAGCGAGAAGCTGCTCACGATGAGGCCGTCGACCTGAGACTTGTCCAGGCCGGCGCCTTCGAGCAGGCCCTGCAAGGCCTGCGCGACGAAGTGCTGGGCGCTGCGGTGGCTGTAGCGCACATAGGGGACCGTGACCGGCACGGCCACGGCAACGCCCTCGTAGCCAAGGCGGGACGCGTTCATCGGGCGGTCACCGGACGGCTGTTGGCGTCATCCCTGAGGCATGGCCCACCAGGGGCGGCCGGGCGCGGGCTCATACCTGCCTCGTCTTGAGTGCGCGGGTGTCGACGCAGCAGGCCTGACCCGGCAGCGTGCCGGCGAGCGTGCGCAGCTCTCCGCGCTGGATCTTCTGCGAGGCGGTGACCGGAAGCGCATCGACGAACGCCACATAGCCCGGTGCCTTGTAGTAGGCGAGCTGCTCCAGCGTGTGGCGAACGATGTCCTGTGCCACTGCGGCTTGCTCGGTGGCCGTCAACGTCTCGCGGGCGATGACGCAGGCCAGCACCTCGTCGCCGCGGACCGGGTCGGGCGTCGCGGCAACGGCCACGGTCTTGATGGCGGGATGCTGCGCCAGCACCGATTCGACCTCCACCGCAGAAATGTTCTCGCCGCTGCGACGGATCACGTTCTTCTTGCGGTCGACGAAGAACAGGGCACCGTCGGCATCGGCACGCACCACATCGCCGGTATGGAACCAGCCGTTCTGCCACGCCTCCTCGGTAGCCGCCTCGTCCTTGAGGTAGCCCGAGAAGAAATGGCGACGGGGATCGTCGCCACGCGAGCGCACCAGCAATTCCCCCTGCTGGCCGGGCGGCACGGGCGCGCCGGCGTCGTCGACGATGCGGACCTCCACATCCCCGTCGGCCTGGCCGATGGCATGGACGCCGATCTGGCGCGGCCCGTGATTGGTGTGCAGTCCACCGCCGGCGCCAGTTTCGGTCATGGCCCAGCCTTCGATCAGCGGAAAGCCAAAGCGCTCCTCGAACCGCGCGTGGTCCTTGGCGCCCACTCCCGCACCAAAACCCCAGCGCACCTGATGCGCGCGATCCATCCCGGAGGGCTCAGCGCCCATCAGCATGGCCGGCATCACGCCCAGGTAGTGGACGATGGTCGCCCCGCTTTCGCGTACCGACTCCCACCACGTGCGCGGATGAAAACGGTCCAGTTGCACCAGGCAGCCGCCCGAGGTGATGACGGCCATGGTGGAGAAGCACATCGCGTTGACATGAGTTCGCGGCAGCGGCGTGAGGATGCGCTCCTCGTCCGGCCGGACTGGGCAGTGCCCGCCCAGCGCCACATACCAGTCGCCCACATGCAGGAAGTAGTCGTTGGACAGCCGGCAGCCCTTGGGGCGGCCGGTGGTGCCGGAGGTGTAGAGCAGTGCGCACTCGGTCTCACGGCCTGGTGCGCCCGCCAGCGGCGCCGCGGTGGGTGCGGCCGGAAAGTCCGTGCAGTCCAGCGTCACGACCTGCGTCGGCAGGCCGGCCGCCTTTGCGGCGGCGCGCATCGCGTCCAGCCGTTCGGGCAGCACCACGGCGAGGACGATCTCGCTGTGGCCGACGAGGTATTCGAGCTCCGCCGCGCGCATCTCCAGGTTGATGGGCACGGTGCTCACGCCCAGCGCGTTGAGCGCCAGCCAATGCAGCAGCGAGTCGGGCCGGTTCTCCATCAGCAGGCCGACGCGGTGGCCGTTGCCGTAGCCGGCCGCGGCGTAGGCCGCGCGCAGCCGCTCGACCGCAGCCAGGGCGCAGGTCCAGCTCGTCGCCCCGGCGGCGATGCCGTAGGTGCGCGCGGTGACTGCTTCGACATAGAGGAAGTCGGCGTCGCCCCGACGTTGGGCGCCCTCGCGGAATCGTTCGTAGACGGTGTGCATGACGGACCTGTGCAAGTGATTGAAGACAGAATGTGTTTCGTTATTCGACTTTCAATGTATACCAAAACAACGAGTGCGCAAAGATGCTTCGTCGTGGGCATGGCACGACAGGAGCGCATATGCCGCGGAAATTGCGGTGATTGCTTGCGTTGGGACTTGGAAAATTGCGGTCCGAGCGGTCCCTGGTTGCCGGTCGACCTTGGTGCCGCCGGCTAAGCCCGCAATAAAGGTATACCGTTATCCGCGCGCGATCGCCGTGTCTAAGCGATGGACGAACGCCCGCCCGGCGGCGCGGCGAAGGCCGGCGCCCGGCCGGCCTCGTCTACCCGCAGCTCCCGCGGCCGCGGCCCGCGCAGGTCCAGGCACAGGCCCTTGAAGAGCTCCAGCGCGTTCATCTGTACGTTCTTCCGGTGGATGAGCCCCACGTCCACCACCAACGGTGACGACGCCAGCCGCAGGCAGTGCAGGGGCGGGGTGACACCGTCCGCGGCGAGCGCGTAGGCCACCATCAACGCGCTGGCGTCGCTGATCGACACCATGCGCTTGATGAACTGGGCGTCGTTCGACTCGGTGAGCACCGGGGGGTGGCCATGCTCGCCGAAGATGCGGTCGGTCAGCGAGCGGGTGCCGCTCTTGGGCTGGAACAGCGCAATCGGAAAGCCGCGCAGCTGATCGGGCGTCACCTGCGCCAGCCCGGCCAGGGGGTGGCCCTGGCGCACGACGAAGGCATGCTCCGCCCGCGCCAGCTTCACCTCGGCCAGCGACTCGTGCTGCTGCGCAAGCGGCCCGAAGGCGACATCGGAGGCGCCCGACAACACGCGCCGCACGGCCTGCTCGGCGCTTTCCGCGGCGGTGAAGACGAGCTCGACCTGGGGGTAGGCATGCCGAAAGGCCTCGCACATGTCGCCCAGCACATAGGTGAAGGACATTGCCGTGGCCGCGATGCGCAGCGTGCCGGTCACCGGCCCGCGCCGGGCGCTGGCGAACCGGTGCTCGAGCGCGGCGACCTCCGCCGCGATCCGGCCCGCAGCCGCCAGCACCACCTCTCCGGCGGGCGAGGGATAGGTTTTGGGGCGGGCACGGATCAGCAGCGTCTGGCCCAGCTCATCCTCCAGCTGCCGCACCTGGTGGCTCAGCGCGGACTGGGTCAGGCCCAGCAGTTCGGCCGCCTCGCCGAAGCTGCCGGTAGCGGCGATGGCCTGCAGGGCCCTCAGCTGGCGCAGTTCCATGGGCGTCGAAGCGGGAAAGGGAGGGGGGAGGGGCGACGATGAATTCCGCTCATGGCATGACGCGGAAATTCGCGTTGTCGCATCGTAGTGGCGTTCCTACAGTCTTGCGCCATGGCTGAAAGATCGTTCAAACAGGAAGTGCGAAAGCTGCGTGCAGCGGCCGGCGAAGAGTTCTCGGGCGAGGGCATCCTCGCGGTCACCAAGGCGCTGCTGCAGTCGGGGGTGGCCTACGTGGGGGGCTACCAGGGCTCGCCGGTGTCCCACCTCATGGACGTGCTGGCGGATGCGAGCGAGGTGCTCGACGAGCTCGGCGTGCATTTCGAGAGCTCGGCGAGCGAGGCCACGGCGGCGGCGATGTTCGGCGCCTCGGTGCACTATCCGCTGCGCGGCGCCATCACCTTCAAGTCCACGGTCGGCACCAACGTCGCCTCGGACGCGCTGTCCAACCTGGCGTCGGGCGGCGTGACGGGCGGCTGCCTCGTCCTGCTCGGCGAGGACTATGGCGAGGGCTCGTCCATCATCCAGGAGCGCTCGCACGCCTTCGCGATGAAGTCGCAGATGTGGCTGCTGGACCCGCGCCCCGGCCACGACAGCCTGGTGCGGGCGGTCGAGCAGGGCTTCGCGCTGTCCGAGGCGAGCCACACGCCCGTGATGCTCACGATGCGCGTGCGCGCCTGCCACGCGCACGGGCGCTTTATCGCCTCGGACAACCGGCCGCCGGCCTTCACGCTGAAGGAGGCCATCGACCAACCCCGGCGCGACGTGCAGCGCATGGCGCTGGCGCCCGCCACCTTCGTTCACGAGCACGAGAAAGTGCACGAGCGCTGGCCTGCGGCCGTGCGCTTCGTGAAGGAGAACGCGCTCAACGAGTTCCACGGCGACGACACCGGCGGCCCCACCCCGGTGGGGCTGATCGTGCAGGGTGGGCTCTACAACACGCTGATTCGCGCGCTGGAGATCCTGGGCCTGGCCGACATCTGGGGCACGGTGCGGCTCCCGATTTACGTCATGAACGTGGTCTACCCAATGGTTGAGGACGAGGTGCTCGGCTTCTGCGATGGCCGCGAGGCCGTACTGATGCTGGAGGAAGGGCAGCCCGAGTTCATCGAGCAGACGCTGCAGACGGTGCTGCGCCGCGCCGACGTCGATACGCGCGTGCACGGCAAGGACATGCTGGTGCGTGCCGGCGAATACACCACGCTGGTCATGGTGAAGGCCCTTCGCAAGTTCCTGCAGCGGTACGCGCCCACCCTGCTGGGGGGGCTGGCCCTCGACCCAGGCGTGGCCTCGATGCTGGCGCCCAAGGTGATCCCTGTGGTGCCCTCGATGCCGGGCGCGGGCCTGCAGGAAGCCCCCGGCGTGCTGCCGCGGCCGCCGTCCTTCTGCACGGGCTGTCCGGAGCGTCCGATCTTCACGGCCATCAAGCTGGTGGAGCGCGAGATCGGCAAGCACTATGTCAGCGCCGACATCGGCTGCCACCAGTTCGCGGCCCTGGCGCCCTTCGACTTCGGCGCCACCTCCATGGGCTACGGCCTCGGGGCCGCGGGCGCGGCGGCGCTGAACGTGCCGGGTGCCGCGCGCCGCACGATGAGCGTCATGGGTGACGGCGGCTTCTGGCACAACGGCCTGACCTCGGGCGTGGGCAACGCCGTGTTCAACCAGAGCGACAACGTGATCGTCGTCGTCGACAACGGCTACTCGGCGGCCACCGGCGGGCAGGACATCCTCTCTTCCAAAGCCAGCAACCCCACCCGCACCACCGCGCTGCCCATCGAGGCGGCCCTGCGCGGCGTGGGAGTGCGCTGGGTCCGCAAGGTGTCCCACACCTACCGCCTGCCGAAGATGATGGCGGCGGTGCGCGAGGCGCTGACCACCTCCGAAGCCGGCCCCAAGGTCGTGCTTGCCCAGTCCGAATGCATGCTGAACAAGCAGCGCCGCATCAAGCCCCAGCTGAAGGCGCGCGCCGCGCGCGGCGAGCGCGTGGTGACAGAGCGCTTCGGCATCGACCCGGACACCTGCACCGGCGACCATTCCTGCATCCGCCTGTCCGGCTGCCCCTCCCTCAGCATCAAGGCCAACCCCGACCCGCTGCGGCCCGACCCGGTGGCCACGGTCCAGTCGAGCTGCGTGGGCTGCGGCCTCTGCGGCGAAGTGGCCCATGCGGCTGTGCTGTGCCCGTCCTTCTACCGCACCGAACTGGTGACCAATGCGGGCCGTGCAGAGCGGTGGCTGCATCGCCTGACTCGGCCCATCATCGCCCTGCTGCAGCGCCGCGTGGCCGCCCGGGAGTTCGTCCATGTCGCCTGAAACCGCAAACCTTTCCTCGGCTCGGCCGATCAAGATCGCCATCCTGGCCATGGGCGGCGAGGGCGGCGGCGTGCTCGCCGACTGGATCGTCGATGCGGCCGAGGCCCAGGGCTTCTATGCCCAGTCCACCTCGGTGCCGGGCGTGGCCCAGCGCACCGGGGCCACGATCTATTACGTCGAGGTCCTGCCCGCGCTGCGAACCGAGGGCCGCGAACCCTTCTTCGGCCTCATGCCGACCCCGGGCGACGTGGACGTGGTCATCGCCTCCGAACTCATGGAGTCGGCCCGCGCGGTGCAGCGCGGGCTGGTGACGCCGGACAAGACCCTGCTGATTACCTCGTCCCACCGCGTCTACGCCATGCCCGAGAAGATGGCCATGGGCGATGGCCGCGCCGATGCCGGCCAGTTCACAGAGACGGGGCGGAAGGCCGCGCAGCGCTACGTGTCGCGCGACTTCGCGGCGCTGGCCGAGCGCAGCGGCAGCGTCATCAGCGCCACGCTCTTTGGCGCACTGGCCGCCGCGGGGGTCATGCCGTGGAACCGCGGCGCTTTCCAGGCCGCCATCGAGCGCGGCGGCGTCGGCGTGGCCGCCAGCCTGAAGGCCTTCGAAGCGGGCCACGACGCCTTTCTGCGCGACGAGGCGCCGGCCACGGCCGCCGTGCCGCCCGCCGACGCCGGGGCCGATTCGCGGCTGGCGTCGAGGGTCGAGCAGGTGCGCCGCGACTACCCGGCCGAGTGCGTCGACGCCCTCGTGCACGGCCTGGCGCGGACCGCCGACTACCAGGACCTCGCCTATGCCGACGACTACCTGGCGCGCTTGGCCGAGGTGCGGGACGCCGACCGCCGCTGGGGCGACGGCAGCTGGCGCATGACGCGCGAGGCGGCGCGGTACCTGGCGCTGTGGATGACCTTCGAGGACACCGCGCGCGTGGCCGAACTCAAGCTCAGGAAGCACCGCTTCGAGCGCGTGCGCCGCGAGGTGCGGGCCACGGAGCAGCAGCTGATGCACATCAACGAGTACTTCCATCCGCGGGTGGAGGAGATCGCCGACACCCTGCCTGCGTCGATGGGCCGGTGGCTGCTGGGCAGCGGCGCCCGCCGCGGACTGCTCGAACGCCTGACGCGCGAGGGCCGGGTGATCCGCACCAGCGCGCTGGGCGGCTTCCTGATGCTGTACGCCGTGGCGGGCTGCCGGCGCTTCCGGCGCAGTTCCCTGCGCTACGAGCGCGAGAACGCCGCCATCGAGGACTGGCTGGCGCGCATCTGCCGCACGGCGCCGCAGGACTACGCGCTGGCCTGCGAGATCGTCGAATGCCAGCGGCTCATCAAGGGCTACGGCGACACCCACGCGCGGGGCGCGGCCAGCTATGCGCTGATCCTGTCGGCGCTGGACGGTGGCGCGCAGGACGCTGCGCGGGTGCGCCGGCTGCGCGAGGCGGCGCTGGCCGACGAGTCGGGCGCCGGCTTGCGCGCACTTCTGGGCGCCGCGGCGTGAACCATTCCCGGGACGGTGTGACCGAGCCCCCTCGACTGGCAAGCCATGGAACAGATCTTTCACCTCACCACCCTCCCCATCAGCTTCAAGCACTGCGACCCTGCCGGCATCGTCTTCTATCCGCGCTACGTCGAGATGATCAACGACGTCGTCGAGCACTGGTTCGCGCATGGCCTCGGCTGCGACTTCGCGGCGCTGCACGGGCCGCGGGCCCTGGCGGTGCCGGTCGTGAGCCTGCAGGTGGACTTCCAGCGGCCCGGCCTGCTCGGCGAGACGTTGACGGCGCAGCTGAGCCTGGAGCGGCTCGGCACGTCGTCGATCACGATCCGCATCGTGCTGCGGCGGGCTGACACGGCCGATGCGGCTGGTTCGGGCGAGGTGAAGCTGAGCGCGCTTCTCTCGCTGGTGTTCGTCGGCATGGCCGACAAGCGCCCCGTGCCCATTCCCGCCGACCTGCGGGAGGCCGCGCGGCCGTACGCGGCCGCCACGGCCTGAGAGCGCCTGAGCGCCTGAGCGCCCGGCAGCCGCCTTCATCTTCCATGGACCCCGCGACGATGCAGATCGATCCCCACACCCTCACGCCCGAAGCCACCTACCGCCTGCTCAGCGGCCTGGTGGTGCCCCGGCCCATCGCGTGGATCAGCACGCTCTCGCCCACCGGCGTGCTCAACCTCGCGCCTTTCTCCTGCTTCACCTTCGTGTCGAACGCGCCGCCGCTGCTGGGCGTCAACGTCGACCGCAAGGCCGGCCGGTACAAGGACACGGCGGCCCACATCCACCGCCGCGGCGAGTACGTGGTGCACATCGGCGATGCCTCGCAGCTCGATGCCATCCACGCGAGCAGCGAGGAGCATCCGGAGGACGTGAGCGAGGCCGAACTGCTGGGCCTGGCCACGCTGCCCGGCGAGACGGTGGCCGTGCCGCGCCTGCGCGATGTGCCGGTGGCCATGGAATGCCGGCTGTCGCAGGTGGTCGCCTTCGGCAGCACGGGCTCGGAGTTCATCGTCGGCGAGGTCACGCGCTTCCACCTGCGCGACGGCCTGATGCACGACGGCAAGGTCGAGACGCTGGCGCTGGACCCGGTGGGGCGCATCGGCGGGCCCCACTACGCCACGCTCGGACGGATCTTCACGCTGCACCGACCGCCGCAGGCATGAGCAGCGGGCTCCGGCCGGCGATGGCGCCCCTCCGATCGGAGAGGCCGGCGTCGCGCGTGCCGTCCCGCTGCGCATTCCCGCGCGCTCCTGGGCCGGATGCCGGCGGAGGCCGGCGCCTCGCAGCGCGCCCCGGCGGCCGTCTCTTCAGTCCCGGTTGCGCTCCGGAGCCAGCGCCGTCGCCGGCACCAGCACGCGTCCTTCCATCAGGCGCCGGGCGCTTCGGCTCATCAGCGCCTTCGTGACGGTCCATTCGCCGTCCTTCTCCTCGGCTTCGGCACCGACCTTGAGCGTTCCCGACGGGTGCCCGAAACGGACCTCGCTTCGGCGGCCGCCATCGAGGACGCCGGCCACCAGCGTGCCAGGAATGGACGCCGCGACCGCGATGGCCACGGCGCCCGTGCCGGTCATGGCGTGATGGAGCTTGCCCATCGAGAAGATGCGCGCGCACAGGTCGATGCCTTCCGCCTCGACGGGCTTGCCGCTCGAGGCGGTGTAGCGCTGGGGCGGCGCCACGAAGGCGAGCTTGGGCGTGTGCGGGCGTTTGCGCGTGGCCTCTTCGGCGGTGGCGACGAGGCCCATCGCCACCGTCGCGTGCGACCGGATGGCCTCGGCCAGGGCAAGCAGGTCCGGGCGGCCATTCACGTCGGACTGCAGTTCAGCGCCGTTGAGGCCGAGTGCCTTCGCCTCCACGAAGACGGTCGGGTTGCCCGCATTGATCAGCGTGGCCTGCACGGTTCCCACGCCCGGGACGTCGATCGCGTCGACCAGCCTTCCGGTGGGGAACATGGCGCCGCCCTCGCCATCGTCATCCGCGCCGGGCTCCAGGAACTCCAGCTTGATCTCGGCCGCGGGAAAGGTCACGCCGTCGAGTTCGAAGTCGCCGGTTTCCACCACGAGGCCATCGTTCATCGGGACGTGCGCGATGATCCGCTTCTGGATGTTCGCTTGCCAGATGCGGACGGTGGCGAGGCCGGTGGCCGGTGCCTCGACGAGGCCGCTGGCGATGGCGAAGGGGCCCACTGCCGACGTCAGGTTGCCGCAGTTCCCGCTCCAGTCGACCACGGGCGATTCGACCGCGACCGCGCCGAAAAGGTAGTCCACGTCGCAGTCTTCGCGCTCGCTGCGGCCGACGATCACCACCTTGCTCGTGCTGGACGTGGCCCCGCCCATCCCGTCGATCTGCTTCTCGTACGGATCAGGACTTCCCGCGACACGCAGCATGAGCGCGTCGCGCACCTGGCCGGGCTCGCGGGCCTGCGCGGGGAGGTCGCTGAGGGCGAAGAACACACCTTTGCTGGTGCCGCCACGCATGTACGTGGCCTTGATTCCGATCTGGGGATGAATGCTCATGGAGTTCCTTGAAGAAGCGCGATGCACACCGGGCTGCCGGTGTCGGCGAGGTGAAGACATTGGGGAGCGCCGGCACCGGGCTTGAGCCGCTCGATGCGGTCGGCGTCCTCGTTGGCGACGAGCAGTTCGCCGTGTCCATTCGGGGTGATGAAGCGAGGCACGCGCCCGCCGGTGGACGTCCACTGCGGGGGGGCCAGCGAGCCGTCGGGCAGGGCGCGGAACCAGGCGATGCTGCCGTGGCCTCGGTTGGAGACGGCCACCCGGCCAGCCTCGGGGAGATAGGCGATGCCGGCGGCCGTGTTGTCGCCGACGAAGCTGTCCGGCACGCTCGACATGCGCTGGCGCGCGGTCAGGTTGCCGGTCCGCAGTTCGAAGCCGAAAGAAACGACCTGGCTGCTCAGCTCGAGCACCATCCAGCCGCCGGCCCCGGCCACGGTGCCGCCGAACACCAGGTGGCGCGGCCCCGATCCTTCTGGAAGCCGCGTGGCGGCCACCCATTGGAGGCGCCCCGCCTGGGCGTCCAGGCGGAGCGTGTGGACCCGGTCGGCCCCCTTGTCGGGCACCAGCAGCCATCGGCCTGATGGATCGAAGACCACCTGATGCGGATGCGAGCCCTTCTGCTGGAGACGGTGCGGCCCCGGATCGCCCGGAAGCTCGAGCACCTGCGACGCCCGCTCCAGCGCGCCGCTTTCTCCCACGGGATGGACGGTCAGCGACCCGCTGGCGTAGTTCGCCACGATCACCCATCGGCCATCCGGGCTCGATGCGAGGTGGACCGGGTTGCGGCCGTGGGTCGGCTGTTCACCGAGGTGCCGGAGGTCGCCGTCCGGCTGGATTCGAAACGAGCTCACTTGCGTCTCGTCGCCGTGGACGCAGTGGAGGGTTCCGGCGGCGGGGGCCACCAGCAGGTAGGAGGGGTTGATCCCGGCCGGCACGCTGAAGCGGTGGCGCCAGGCATCGCGCTGCACCTCGTACACCTCGACCGCGCGTCCTCGCGCGCGCCGCTCGCTGCTGGTGCGGCACCCGACGTACGCCCAGGTTCGGGCAACTGGCCTGCTCTCTGCATGCTCGGGCAAGGGGGGCGTCTCCATGGAATCGTTGTTGACGTACGGTTAAATTGAATTTTATGATCAGTTTAGACATTCGGCAATCGCAGGCCTTCGACCTGCCAACCTTGGAGACAACACGATGTCGCATCCCCAGCGCCGCCACCTGCTCAAGGCAGCGGCCTTCCTTCCGCTCGTCGCCTTCACGTCCTACGGGCGCGCCGACGAGAAATATCCGTCCAAGCCCATCACCCTGATCGTTCCCCAGCCGGCTGGCGGCGACGCGGACGTGGTGTGCCGAAGCATCCAGGCGCGCATGCAGGAAGTGCTCGGGCAGGCCGTCGTGATCGACAACCGGGGCGGGGCCGGCGGAAACATCGGGACCGCGCTCGGCGCCAAGGCGCCCGCGGACGGCTACACCGTGACCTTCGTGAACCAGGGGACGATGGCCTTCAACCCGACGCTTTATCCATCGCCCGGCTATCGGGTCGACGCCTTCGCCCCGGTCACCTGGCTCACGTCCATCGACCTGGTGATCGTGGCCCATCCGTCGGTGCCGGCCTCGAACCTCCGGGAATTCCTCGCCCTGGCGCGCAAGGAGCCGGGCAAGTTCACCTACGGCACCGCCGGCAACGGCAGCGCCAATCACCTGGCCGGGGAGATGCTGAAGTCGATGGCCAAGGTCGACATCACGCACGTGCCCTACAAGGGCGGCGGCCCGGCGATCGTGGCCGCGCTGGGGGGCGAGATTGCCACCGTCGTCGCCTTCCCCCTGGCGGCGATTCCGCACATCAAGTCCGGCAAGCTGAAGGCGCTGGCGGTCACCGGCAAGTCGCGTTCGAAAGCCCTGCCCGACGTACCCACCGTCGCCGAGAGTGGCGTGCCCGGCTACGAGTTCTCGTCGTGGATGGGGCTCGTGGTGCCCAAGGGAACGCCGGAGCCGGTGATCCAGAAGCTCCATGCCGCCGCATCCGCGGCACTCAAGCAGCCGGAGGTGGCCGAGCGGCTGTCAGCCGGCATGACGGAGCCGGTCGGCGCGGGGCCCCGGGAGTTCGCCGACCTGATCGCGCGCGAGGGCCAGCGCTGGCCGGGGATGATTCGCGGCTTCGGGATGAAGGTCGACTGACCGGGGAGGGGCTTCACCTAGACTTCCTCGATGTCTAGTGCAGCCGATATTTCACAGGAACTGACGCCACTGCAGCAACGGGTGGCCCGCGAGATCGTCGCACTGGTGCGCCGCGACAACCGGCGTGCCGGCGACCACCTGCCGGAGGTCCACATCGCGCAGCACATCGGCACGTCGCGCTCTCCGGTCCAGTCCGCGCTGCGGCATCTGGCGCAGCTGGGTGTCCTCCAGCAAGACGCGAACCGCGGCTACTTCCTCGCCGTGGACGCGCAGGCCTGGGACGGCCAGGTGGCCGGGCTGCTGGCCACGGACGACCCGCTGTACCTGCGGATCGCCGAGGACCGGCAGGGCGGCGACTTGCAGGACGAGGTGACGGAGGCCGATCTCATGCGGCGCTACGGCGTCGCGCGCAGCACGCTGCGGAAGGTCCTCTCGCGCATTTCGGAGGAGGGCTGGGTCGAGCAGAGCATGGGGCACGGCTGGCGTTTCCTGGCCATGATCGACTCGCCGAGCGCCTACGAAGAGAGCTATCTCTTCAGGCAGTCCATCGAGCCTGCCGCCATCCTGGGCCCTTCGTTCGCATTCAGGACGACGGAGCTGCGCGAGCTGCGGCGCGAGCAGCAGCGGATCGTCGATGGGGGTTACTCCACGATGACGCCCTTCGAGCTGTTCGAGGCCAACAGCCACTTCCACGAGACGCTGGCCTCCTGGGGCAACAATCGTTTCGTCCTGCAATCGGTGCGGCGCATCAACCAGCTACGCCGCCTCGTCGAATACCGCCAGGCGGCACGAAGGACGGCCCGCCATACGCAGGCGTCCGAGCACCTGGAGATCCTGGCGGCCATCGAGCGGCACGACCTCGCGGCCGCGGCGAGCCTCATGCGCAGTCACCTCGACGGCGCGCGCAAGGGGAAGGCCGGCGCCTCCGAGGTTTTCTCGCCATCGAAGTAGAGGGCGGCGTACCCGGCGCCCGCGTCCCCATCATCCATCGGTCTCGGTCTCCCGGCCGCCAGTAAACCTGCGACGAAGCCACGCCACGGCGCGCCCCGCGCTGAACAAGGGTTTACCCTCGGCCTTGATTGTCGTTTCTGATCAGAAAATCCATTCAATGCTTTTTTGAGTCAGTTTCAACAAAGGAGACATCCATGATTTCGTTTTTCCGGCGTGCACTCTGCACCACTGCCGTGGCGCTCCTCTGCGCCGCTCCCTTCGGTGCGCAGGCGCTCGAGGCCGTGCGCATCATGGCGCCGGGCTCGCCAGGCGGCGGCTATGACCAGACCGCGCGCACCCTGGGCAAGGCCCTGCTCGACGCGGGCCTGGCTCGCTCCACCACCTTCGACAACAAGAATGGTGCGGGCGGCACCCTTGGCCTGGCGCAGTTCTCGAATGGCAGCAAGGGCGATCCCAACGCGCTGTGCGTCATGGGCGCGATCATGGTGACCGGCATCGTGCAGAACAAGCCGCAGATCACGCTGGCCAACGTCACGCCGATCGCCCGGCTCTTTACCGAATACAACGTCATCGCCGTGCGGGCGGATTCGCCACACCAGTCCCTGGCGGACCTGATGGCCGACTTCCAAAAGTCTCCGAGCGCTGTGAAATGGGGCGGAGGCTCGAAGGGCTCCGTCGACCACATCGGCGTCGCCGAGCTGGCACTGGCTGCGGGTGTCCCGGTGCAGAAGGTGAACTACATCCCGTTCGGCGGAGGAGGGGAAGTCGTCGCAGCCACCCTGGGCGGCCATATCACCGCGATCACCGGCGGCTACGCAGAGCTGGCGAAGTACGTGGAGGCGGGCAAGTTCCGTGTCCTCGCAGTGGGTTCGCCCAATCGCCTGCCCGGCGTCGACGCGCCGACGCTGAAGGAAGCCGGCTTTCGCGTCGAGATCGGAAATTGGCGGGGCGTGTACGGTGCGGCCAACCTCGGCGAGGCTCAACGCCAGGCGCTGATCAAGGCCGTCCTCGACGCCCAGCAGACCCGCTCCTGGCAGGACGCGCTCAAGGCGAATGCCTGGAGCGCCAGCGTCCTCACCGGCGACGACTTCGGCAAGTTCGTCGAAGAAGAGCATCACCGGCTGCGCAAGGTCATGACGGAGGCGGGCCTGATCTGAGAGCCCGAGCCTCGGCGCAGCCGGCCGCACCACCATCCACGAAAGCACCATGACGACCATTCCTGAACTCAAGCCGCTGCCCCTGACCGGCCGCATCGTCCACTACGTCCCGATCGCCGGCGTCCCGGGTGTCGAAAGCCTGCCCTTCTCGCTGCGCATCCTGCTGGAGAACCTGCTGCGCCAGGCCGTGCGTGGAGAGGACACCGCCGCGGAGGTGGAAGCGCTGCTCCAGCGGCGCATCGGTGCGGGGCTGAGCTTCTATCCCACCCGCATCTTCGGCCAGGACATCCTGGGCCAGGTGATGCTGGTCGACATGGCCGCGATCCGGGACGCCGTCGCCGACGCCGGCGGGGATGCCGCGAAGGTCAGCCCGAAGGTGCCCGTCGACGTGATCATCGACCACTCACTCCAGGTCGACCGGTGGGCTTCGCCCGATGCCAGGCGCTTCAACCTGGAGCGCGAGTACCAGCGCAACGCGGAGCGGTTCGCGTTTCTTCGGTGGTGCAGCAGTAGCTTCGACGGGGTGCGCATCGTGCCGCCGGGCAAGGGCATCATGCACCAGATCCATCTCGAGCACATTGGCAAGGTGGTGTGGACCGAGGAGACCGAAGCAGGCGCCCTGGCCACGCCGGATACATGCGTCGGCACAGACAGCCACACGCCCATGATCAACGGCCTGGGGATCCTTGGCTGGGGCGTCGGCGGCATCGAGGCCGAGGCGGTCATGGTCGGCAAGCCGGTCGCGATCGCGTTGCCGGAAGTCGTGGGCGTCCAAGTCAAGGGAACGCTTCGCGAAGGGGTTCTTCCGACGGACCTGGTCCTGGCGATCACGCAGCGGATGCGCACGATGGGCGTCGTGGGCAAGTTCGTCGAGTTTTTCGGCACCGGCCTCGAAGCGCTGGCCCTCGGCGACCGCGGCATGATCGCGAACATGGCGCCGGAGTACGGCGCGACGGCGGTCTACTTCCCGATCGACCACAAGACCGTGGACTACCTGCGCATGACCGGCCGCGACGAAGCGCAGATCGAGCTCATCGAGTGCTATGCCAAGGCCCAGGGGTTGTGGCGCGACGCCATGTCCGCGCAGCCGGCGTTCGACACGGTGGTGACGCTCGATCTGGACGAGATACGTCCCTGTCTCGCCGGTCCGCGCAACCCGGAAGACCGCATCGACCTTGACGCGGTTCCCCAGGCGTTCGAGCGGCACCATCTCGAGATCGCCGGCAAGGAGATCGATCCGTCGCGGCGCGTGGCAGTACGCGGCGAGGACTTCACGCTGCACGACGGCGCGGTCGTGATCGCCGCGATCACCAGCTGCACCAACACCGCGAATCCGGTCAACATGATGGCGGCGGGCATCGCCGCGCGCAAAGCCGTGGCACTCGGCTTGAGAAGCAAGCCCTGGGTCAAGACCTCGCTGGTGCCCGGCAGCCAGGTCACGGCCGCCGTCCTTCAGAGCGCAGGCTTGCAGGGCGCACTGGACACCTTGGGCTTCCACGTGGCCGGCTTCGGCTGCACGACCTGCAACGGCGGCTCGGGCCCCCTGCCCGAACACGTGGCCGATGCCATCGAAACCGAAAAGCTGGTGGCGACCGCCGTGCTCTCGGGCAACCGCAACTTCGAAGGCCGCATCCATCCCAATGTCCGCGCCGCCTATCTCGGCTCGCCGGCGCTGGTCGTCGCATACGCACTCGCCGGGTCGCTGACCATCGACGTCACGCGCGATTCCCTGGGCACGGGCAGCCACGGCCAGCAGGTCTATCTCCGGGACATCTGGCCCACCGCCCAGGAGATCGCCGCCGCGGTTGCGACGGCGTACGAGCCCGAACTGTTCCGCGAGAAGTACGCCGACCTCTTCGATGGCGGCGAGGCCTGGAACGCGCTCGCGGGCGA
This sequence comes from Pseudacidovorax sp. 1753, assembly GCF_040544975.1. Taxonomy (NCBI): domain Bacteria; kingdom Pseudomonadati; phylum Pseudomonadota; class Betaproteobacteria; order Burkholderiales; family Comamonadaceae; genus Pseudacidovorax; species Pseudacidovorax sp. 1753. Next base: position 119,541 of record NZ_JBEPKY010000010.1, read on the forward strand.
GCGAAGCGAGCGCTTTCCGTGGCAGGAGGGCAGCACGTATATCCGCCGCCCGCCTTACTTCGCAGGCGTGGACCGCCAGCCGCCCGGCGTCGGCGACATTCGCGGCATGCGGCCGCTCGTCATCCTGGGCGACTCGGTGACCACCGACCACATCTCGCCGTCGGGCGCGATCAGCCTGGGAACGCCGGCGGCGGACTTCCTGCTCGCCCACGGCATCCAGAAGGCCGACTTCAACAACTACACGACGCGTCGCGGCAACCACGACGTGGCGGTTCGGGCGACCTTCGCCAACATCCGCCTTCGCAACCGGATCGTTCCCGGCGTCGAAGGCGGCTTCACCCGCGTGATGCCCGAGGGCTCTCAGATGCGCGTCTTCGAGGCGGCCGTCGAGTACATGCGCCGCGACGTGCCGCTCACGGTCATTGCCGGGAAAAACTACGGCTGCGGCTCATCGCGCGACTGGGCCGCGAAAGGGGTCGCCCTTCTGGGCGTGAAGACCGTGATCGCGGAGAGCTACGAGCGCATCCACCGGACCAACCTGGTCGGCATGGGTGTTCTTCCTCTGCAGTTCATGCCAGGCACGAATGCCGACACCCTCCACCTGGACGGCACGGAGATCATCGACGTGCTGGGCTTGGCCGAAGAACTCAAAGTCGGCGGCACGGTGATGGCCGCCATTAGGCGGGCGGATGGCGAAGTGCTGAACGTACCGCTGACCTTGCGGCTGGACACGGAAGAGGACGTCGCCTACTGGCGCCACGGCGGGATCCTGCCCCGCGTCTGGCGCGATTACATGGGCTTCGCCCAAGAAGTCGCTTTAGGCCATGGCGCCCCGCAACGGCAAGGCGGAAGCGCTGGGCGGGATCATGAATTGCCGGACGCTCTTCCTGCAAGCGACACCCCCAGTGCCAGTCAGGCGGTCACCCTGACGTAGCTTTCGCGGGATGTTCGGCCCGAACCTGCTCTGTGTGAGCCAAGCTGTCACTCCGCCTCTTTTGTCATCGGCTGGGCGCTGCCCGCCGCACGGCGCAGCGAGTCGCCCTTGCGGCTGAGGCGATGCTCCTTGGCCAGCAGTCGGTACAGGAGACGTCGGCCATGGTGGGGGACGCCCAGCCAGGCATCCCATACTGCGCGGTCGCGATCGACTGGGCGCGCACTGCGCCCTCGCCGTTGGTGTGTTCGCTTCAGTGCCCGCCCGGATGTCGCGGACCCAGCACCGGATGGCGGCGCGTGCGGGCCTCCCACACGCTCACCGCCAGCAGCACGGCGGTCGTCAACCAGCCCAGTAGCAACAGGCTGCAGATCGTGCCGATCGGAACCAGAGCCAGCAGCGCCGCCGCCCCGGCCAGGTGCGAGCGCGGCACGCCACCGTACACCACCCGCTTGTAGAGCGCACTGCCCAGCAGGTAGACCGCGGGGCCGCCCACCAGCACCATGATCTGCGCCATGCCTGGCACCTCATGCGGATGCGCCAGCACCAGGTCGTTGCCGACGGCGCTGCCGATCACGCCGGCCACCAGCAGGGCATGCACGTAGTGGAAGTACGCGCCGATGCGGCCCGGGTCCTCGGCGCTGCCGATCACCGCGCTCGCGTGCGCGCTGGCGGTGCCGAAGTACAGCCACCAGAGCGCCAGCGTGCCCACAAAGGTGGCGGCCAGCGCCGAGAGGATGTCGAGGCTCCACACGGGCGCATCGGCCAGCATGGCGCCGCTGGCCAGCAGCGTCTCGCCCAGCGCGACGATCACGAAGAGCTGGCAGCGCTCGGCCAGGTGGCCGCCTTCGATGGTCCAGTCGCGCGTGGACGAGCGGCCCAGGCCCGGCAGCGCGAAACCGACCATCGGCGACAGGTATTCGCAGGCCACGGCGACCAGCCAGCAGGCGAGCCGAGCCGGCCCGTCCAGCAGCCCGCCAGCGATCCAGAACACGGCGGCGATGCACAGCCAGCCCAGCATGCGCCGGTAGTTGGCCGCCAGCGGATGCCGTGGCCCCAGCTCTACCACGATGAAAGCCGTGCGTCCCACCTGCATCGCGGCATAGGCGCCGGCGAAGACGAGCCCGCGTTCGCCGAAGGCCTGCGGCAGGCTGCAGGCCATCAGCAGCGCCAGCAGCATGGTGGCGAATAGCAGGCCGCGGATGCGCGGCGTCTGCGGATCGAACCAGTTGGTGACCCAGCAGGTGTACTGCCAGCCCAGCCAGACGGCGAACCACAGCACCAGCGTCTGCAGCAGGCCGCCGGCGTCCAGGTGGTGCAGCAGGCCGTGGCTGAGCTGGGTGACGGCGAAGACGTAGACCAGGTCGAAGAACAGTTCCTCGTAGGTCACGCGGGCATGGCGCCCGTCGCGGTGGCGCAGCGTGGGATGTGGGCGCGCGGCGTGGGTATCGGCCGTCATGGCGTGCGGCCCTTCAGCCACGCGTGAGCCACCACAGCGCGACGCCTGCGGCGATGGCCGGCACGGCGAAGACCAGCAGCAGGATCGGCGCCTCCTCGCGCACGCCGTAGCCCGCGTGGTGCACGCCCACCCACATGTTGATGGCCGCCATCAGCAGCCAGGCGGGCACGAAGGCCCGCGCCGCGGTGGCCATGCCGGCGGCGCTGGCGCCCCACAGCCAGCCGAAGAGCAGGAACAAGCACAGCAGGACGAGCCCGCCGACGATCACCAGTGCCACATGCATGGGCAGTCCTTTCCTTACTTGGTGGTGTAGCCGCCGTTGATCAGGATCGTCTGGCCGGTGATCCACCAGCCCTCGCTCACCAGGTGGCGGATGAAGGGCACCACGTCCTCGACGTCGGTCAGGCCCTTCTTGCTGAACAGCGAAAGGGCAGCGGCGCTCTGGTGGTAGGCCTGCGCGTCGGCGCTTTCCTGACCGTAGAAGAAGGGTGTGTCCATGGGGCCTGGACCCACCGCCGTGACCGAGATGCCGCGCGTGCCGAATTCCTTCGCAGCGGCACGGGTGAAGTGCTCCACCGGCGCCTTGGTGCCGGCGTAGCACGAATAGAAAGGCGTGAAGGCGCCCAGCAGCGAGGTGACGAGCGTGACGATCTTGCCGGTGTCGTTCACGCGGCGGCCGGCTTCCTTCAGGAAGAAGAAGGCCGACTTGCTGTTGACGGCGGACATCTCGTCGTACTCCGCCTCGCTGATGTCGAGGATCGACTTCTTGAGCACCTTGCCCACAGTGTTGATGGCGATGTCGGGTCGGCCCACGTGGGCCGCCGCGTCGTCGAACAGCTGTTCGACCGCAGCTGCACGCGTCAGGTCGGCCTGGAGCGCTACGGCCTCGGCCCCTGCCTGCCGGACTGCGGCCACGGTGGCTTCGGCTGCTTCGCGCGTCGCGTCGCTGTTGTAGTGAACGGCGACGGCTGCGGCACCGTGGGCGGCCAGGTCTCGGGCGAGTTGGCCCCCGAGGTTCTTGGCGCCGCCGGCGATCAGGACCACCTTTCCCTGGATGCCGTGGTTGTGAAAATGGGCCATGTGTCAAAGCTTGTCTGTTGATGTAAGTAAAAAGTTTATTGAAGTGTCCAGGCTGGATAAACTTCGTTTTTCTGTATGAACTAGGCAGAAATCCAGAACAATCGAGCCAACGATGGACCTCATTGACCAACTGCGTGTCTTCACCCGCGTGGCCCATAGCGGCGGCTTCACGGCGGCTGCGCAGCAGCTGGGCTTGCCCCGAACGACGGTGTCGTTTGCCATCCAGCAGCTGGAGGGGCGCCTCGGCGCTCGGTTGCTCAATCGCACGACTCGGCGGGTCAGCCTGACGCAGGACGGCGAGGCGATGCTGGAACGGGCGCTGCTGCTGGTCGCCGAGGCCGAGGAACTGACCCACCAGTTCGATCCCAGCGGCACGGCCGTGAGCGGTCGCCTGCGCGTGGACTTGCCCAGCCGCATGGCGCGGCTACTCGCGGCCCCGGCGCTACCGGCGCTGCTGGCGCGGCATCCGGGGCTGGTGGTCGAACTGGGCTCCAGCGACCGCGCGGTCGACCTGGTGCTCGATGGTGTGGACTGCGCGCTGCGCGTGGGCGGGCTCTCGGCCAGTAGCCTGGTCGCCCGGCCGCTTGGCATGCTGCGGCTGGGCAACTACGCGAGCCCCGCGTACCTGGCCGCGCACGGCGTGCCGCAGACGCCCGAAGACCTGCCGGCACACTGCGCCGTCAACTATGCGCCCCCGTCCCTGGGCCGGGCAGTGCCCTGGGAATGGACGCAGGACGGCGAACTGCGCACCCTGGACCTGGGGGGCCGGGTGACGGTCAACAACGTCGAGACCTACATCGCCTGCTGCCTGGCGGGCGTGGGCCTGATCCAGGTGCCGGTCTACGACGTGCGGGCGCATCTGGCCGCCGGCGAGCTGGTCGAGGTGCTGCACGACTGGCCGGCGCCACCCATGCCGATGAACTTGGTGCATGCGCACCGGCGCCACCTCTCGCGGCGCGTGCTTGTGTTCGCAGACTGGCTGACCGAGGTGCTGGCCGCGACGGCGGACGGCTGACGGCCTGGGGTGGCTTAGCGGGCGGCCGTGTCTCATGCCAGTTCGGTCAGGTAGGTGGTCAGCGATCCCGACGGCGCAGCAGGAGTTCGAGCTGCCCGCCAAGGACTGAATGCGCAACGCGGCGGCCTGGGCCAGCAAGGCGCTCAGGCCTTGCGCTTCTGCGCCCCCTGCACGACCAGGTCGTAGAGCAGCTGCGCCGCTGGCGGCAGCACCCTGCCGCGGCGCGAGATGAGGCCGAGGGAGCGCACGATCGACGGCTCGGCCAGGGGCACGGCCACCACCTGGCCCTTGCCGGCCGGCGGCAGCGCCATGCGAGGCACAACCGCGATGCCCAGGCCGGCTTCCACCATGCTCACCAGCGCCGGCACGTGGCGCACCTCGCAGAACCAGCGCGGCCGCTCGGGCGTCTGGGCCAGCGCCTGGTCGATCAGAAAGCGGTTGCCGCTGCCCTGGGCCAGGGCGATGTAGGCATGCTCGCCCAGCTCCTGCCACCGCACCCGCTTGCGGCGCGCCAGTGGATGGCCGGTGGGGCAGGCCACCACGAAGGCGTCGTCCATCAGCGGGCGGAAGTCGACGTCGGCCTCCTGCGTGCCGATGTAGGTGAGGCCGAAGTCGGCGTCGCCGCGCGTCACGGCCAGCAGCACGTCGCTGGAAGCCTCGTCGAGCACGCGGATGCGGATGGCCGGGTAGCGGGCGTGGTAGCGGTCGATCACGCCGGGCAGGAAGTGGCCCACGGCCGAGGGCACGCAGGCCAGCGTCACCTCGCCGCGCAGGCGGGCGGCCACGTCCTCGATGCCCAGCAAGGCACTGTCGAGTTCGTTGAGCACGTTGCGCGCCTTGTGCACGAAGGTGCGGCCGACCACGGTCAGTTCCACCTTGCGCGTGGTGCGGTTGAACAACGCCACGCCCAGCGCGTCCTCCAGCTTGTCGATGCGCCGCGACAGCGCCGATTGCGAAAGGTGCAGCGCCTCGGAGGCGGCGCGGAAGCTGGCGAGATCGGCCACGGCCAGGAAGGCGCGCAGGTCGGCGAGGTCGAAGTTCATGGCAGGGGCAGGCAGGCGGACTTTTGTGCGATACGCAAGAATCCCACGGATATTTGCACTTTACACCGGCAATGGGCGAATCGATCATTCGTCCACGGTCGTCGCCTGTGGGCGGCGGCTTCCACGGAGACACGCAACCCGGCCCGCCACAAGGCGCTGCGCACGGGCTTCCGCTTGATGAAGGGAACGCCCAAGATTTCCTCGCTGTTCCGCATCCCCGTCGGCCGCCGCGCCCTGTGCACGCTGGCCCTCGCCCTCGCCGCCGGCACGGCGGCGGCCGCACCGCCTGCCGCCTGGCCGCAGCGGCCCATCCGGCTCATCGTTCCCTACGGCCCTGGCGGAAGCTCCGACGTCATCGCCCGTTCGCTGGCCGGCGAGATGAGCAAGTCGCTCGGCCAGTCGGTGTTCGTCGACAACAAGGCCGGCGGGCAGGGCACCATCGCCATGGTGGAGGCGGCCCGCGCGGCGCCCGACGGCTACACGGTGGTGCTCGGCCACGTGGGCACGCTGGCGGTCAACCCGGCCATGATGGCGAAGCTCCCCTACGACGCCGCGAAGGACTTCGCCCCGGTCGGGCTGCTCACGCGGGTGCCCATGCTCTTCGCCGTCGGCCCCAAGGACCGCTCGGCCACGCTGCCCGCCTTCATCGCCGAGGCCAAGGCCGCGCCGGGCCGGCTCAACTACGGCTCGGCCGGCAACGGCAGCGCGGGCCACCTGGCCTTCGAGATGCTCAAGCTGCGCGCGGGCATCGACGTGACCCATGTGCCCTACAAGGGAACCGGCGCGCAGATGACCGACCTGCTGGCCGGCACCATCGAAGCGGCCTCCGCCGGGCTGCCGGGCTTCCTGCCGCACGTGAAGGCGGGCAGGCTGCGCATCCTGGCGGTGGGCGCGGCCGAGCGGCTGCCGGCCCTTCCCCAGGTGCCCACGGTGGCCGAGCTGGGCTACCCGGGCTTCGAGAGCTCGCAGTGGTTCGGCCTGCTGGCGCCCGCCGGCACGCCGGCCCCCATCGTCGAGCGCCTGCACCAGGAGGCGGTGAAGGCGCTGGGCACGCCGGCCGTGGTCCACCGCCTGGCCGAGCACTCCAGCACGCCCATGCCGCTCGGCCCGCAGGAATTCGCCCGCTTCATCGTCGCCGAGCAGAAGCGCTGGGGCGAGGTGGTGCGCAGCGCCCGCCTCACGGCCGACTGAACGCTGAACGCGGTTCCCTCTTTCCTCTTCTTCATTCCATTTCTTCCGATCGCGACCACCATGAACGCACGCGCCGACACCCTTCCCTGCCTGCCCGAAGCCGAACTGCGCACCCTTGGCGAACGCGCCTTCCAGGGCCTGGGCCTGCCCGCCGCCGACGCCGCGGACGTGGTGCAGGTGCTGCTGCTGGCCGACCTCTTCGGCCTGTCCACCCACGGCCTGGGCCGCATCGAGTCCTATGGCGAGCGGCTGGAGCTGGGCGGCATCGCCCGCCAGCCCGGGATCGCCAGCGAGCGCGTGGCCCCGGCCCTGGCCCGCATCGACGGCGCCAACGGCGTGGGCCCGCTGGTGGGCATGCACGGGCTGCGCACCGCCATGCAGCTGGCGCGCGAGAACGGCATCGGCGCGGCCTTCGTGCGCGGCAGCAACCACTTCGGTCCGGTCTCGCCCTACAGCTGGATCGCGGCCGAGGCCGGCTTCGCCAGCATGATCGGCAGCAATGCCACCACCACCATCGCGCCCTGGGGCGGCAGCGACGCGCGGCTGGGCAACAGCCCGCTGGGTTTCGGCGTGCCCGGGGCCGACGGGGCGCACTTCATGCTCGACATGGCGATGAGCGTGGTGGCCCGCGCCAAGATCCGCAATGCGCTCAAGGCCGGCCAGCCCATTCCCGACAACTGGGCCACCGACAAGGCCGGCCGCCCCACCACCGACCCGCGCGCGGCGCTCGACGGCTTCCTGCTGCCCATCGGCGGGCACAAGGGCTACGGATTGGCGCTGCTGGTGGACCTGTTCGCCGGCCTGCTGTCCGACGCGGCCTACCTGACGCACGTGAAGTCCTGGGTCGATGCGCCCGACGAGCCGCAGAACCTGGGCCACTTCTTCGTGCTCATCGACACGCGCCGCCTGGGCTCGGCCGGCTGGCTGGCCGCGCGCATGCACGACTTCGCGCAGATCCTGCACGGCAGCGCGCCGGTGGAGGCCGGCCGCCCGGTCATCGTGCCCGGGCAGATCGAGCTGCGGAACATGGCGCGCCAGCGGGCCGAGGGCGTGGCCATCGACCCCGCCGCGCTGGCGCTGCTGCAGCGCCATGCGGCGCGCGTGCCGGCCTGACCCTGCGAGCGTCCCAGCGGCGCCGCACCTCGCGTCCGCCGAACCGCGGCGGCACGGCGACATCACGGAGACAACCATGACCTTCACACGCAGACAACTCCTGGCCGGTGCAGGTGCGGCCCTGGCCGCCGCGGCGCTGCCCGCCGGCGCCCAGAGCCGCCCGGCCTGGCCCGCCAAGCCCATCCGGCTGATCGTGCCCTACGCGGCCGGCGGCGCCGCCGACATCACGGCGCGCGTGCTCGCCAAGCCCATGGCCCAGGCGCTGGGCGTGCCGGTGGTGATCGACAACCGCGGCGGCGCCAACGGCAACATCGGCACCGACGCGGCCGCCAAGGCGGCGCCGGACGGCGACACGCTGCTGTTCACCGCCAGCGGGCCCATCGTGGCCAACCATGCGCTCTATGCCTCGCTGCCCTACGATCCGCTGAAGGACCTGCGGCCGGTGGCCCAGGCCACCAGCTACCAGTACGTGCTGGTGGTGGCCCAGGCCTCGCCGCTGCGCGATGTGAAGCAGCTGGTGCAGGCGGCCAAGGCCGCGCCCGGCCGCATCAGCTACGGCTCCAGCGGCATCGGCGGCGGCGCCCATCTGGCGGGCGCCCTGCTGGCGCGCATGGCCGGCGCCGAGATGACGCACGTGCCCTACAAGGGCAACGCGCCGGCCCTGGCCGACTTGCTCGGCGGGCAGCTCTCCTGCACCTTCGACACGGAGGTCACCGCCGCGCCGCAGATCGCCAGCGGCAAGCTGCGTCCGCTGGCCGTGTCGGGCCCGCGCCGCTCGCCGCTGCTGCCCGAGGTGCCGACGATGCAGGAACTGGGCTTTGGCGGCTTCGTGGTCACCCAGTTCCAGGGCCTGTTCGCGCCGGCCCGGACCGACGCCGCCATCGTCGCGCGGCTGCACCGCGAGCTGATGGCCGCCCTGCGCCTGCCCGAGGTGGTGCAGCGGCTGCAGACCGACGGCGGCTACGAGCTGGTGGGCGGCACGCCCGAGCAGTTCGCCCAACTGGTGGCGCAGGAGCATGCGGCCTACGGCAAGCTGGTCCGCGACGCCCACATCCGCGCCGAATGACCATGCCCGACTACCGCATCGACGTGCTGGTGCAGGGCTTCCCGGGCCGGGCCGTCTGCCACGGCGGCCTGGGCTGGAGCACGGTGACGCTGATCCGCGGCGGCGGCCGCACGGCGCTGCTGGACGTGGGCGCCTTCGGCGTCCGGCGCGAGTTGGCTGCGCAGCTCGCGCGCCTGGGCGTGGCGGCGCAGGACGTGACGGACGTGGTGCTTACCCATGCCCACTACGACCATGCCGTCAACTTCACGCTGTTCCCGCAGGCCACGGTGTGGATCGGCGAGGCCGAACTGGACTGGGCCGCCGCACAGCCGCCGGGCTTCGACCCGCTGCCCGAGCTGTACGTGCGCGAACTGCAGGCCAGCCCGCGCGTGCGGCGCCTGGGCGATGGCGACGAATGCCTGCCGGGCCTGCGTGCCGTGGCCGCGCCCGGGCACACGCCGGGGCACCTCGTCTTCCCGCTGGAAGGCGCGGGCACGGCGCCCGTGCTCTTCACCGGCGATGCCGCCAAGAACCGCGCCGAGCTGATCGGCATGCGCGTGGACGCCAGCTTGGACCATGGCGCCAGCCGCGAGACACTGGCGCTGATCTGGGCGCTGTGGCGGGCCGTGCCCGGCACGCTGCTGGTGCCGGGCCACGACCTGAGCATGTGGCTCGATGCCGACGGCCAGCCGCAGTACGTCGGCGAGCGGCGCGCCGCCATCGCGGCCTGGTTCGGCGAGAACGTGGCCGAGTCGACGATGATCGACCTGTGCGGCGCGCCGGCTGGTGGCCTGTTCCGCTGCCTTGTTCCTCCCGTAAGAGCTTGACATGTCCTCTATCGATCCGGCCGTCGTGGCCGCCTTTGCGCCGCGCGGCGTGCTGCGCGCTTCCATCAACCTGGGCAACCCGATCCTGGCAAACCGCGACGCGGGCACCGGCGAGGTGGGGGGCGTGTCGGTCGACCTGGCCCGCGCCTTCGCGCAGAAGCTGGGCGTGGACATCGAGCTGGTGGTGTTCGACGCCGCGGGCAAGTCGGTGGCGGCCGTCACGGCCGAAGAGGCCGACATCGGCTTCTTCGCCATCGACCCGCTGCGCGGCGAGGGCATCCGCTTCACGGCGCCCTACGTGCTGATCGAGGGCGCGTACCTGGTGCGCGAGGCCTCGCCCCTGCAGTCCAACGATGAGGTGGACCGCGCCGGCATGCGCGTGACGGTGGGCAAGGGCAGCGCCTACGACCTGTACCTGACGCGCACGCTCAAGGCCGCCACCATCGAGCGCGCGCCGACCTCGCCGGCCGTGGTGGACACCTTCATCGCCGAAGGCGCCGACGTGGCCGCCGGCGTCAAGCAGCAGCTCCAGGCCGATGCCGCGCGCATCGGCGGCCTGCGTCTGCTGCCGGCGCGCGTCATGGTGATCCAGCAGGCCATGGGCACGCCCACCAGCCGAGGCGAGGCCGCGGCCGCCGTTCTGGCGGCCTTCGTGGAAGAGGCCAAGGCCAGCGGCTTCGTGGCCGCGGCGCTGGCGCGCAACGGGATCGAGGGTGCGTCAGTGGCGCCGGCGGCCTGAGCGCTCCGGGCGGCGAACACCGCGCCTGCAGCACGCCCGCCAGCACCCTGTGCGTGGACTGATGGCGTTGTTGGTGATGATCTTGCTGTCGCCCACGTTCACAAGAGTGCGCGAGGTCGGGATGCGGCGTTTAAGCAGTGCTCGTTCTAAGGCAAGTCTCGACGCTTCGGTCAGTTCTTCCACGGTGGCCGCAAGACACGCCAGTTTGGGCGGCATGCCTTCCGGGCGCAGGCTGCCCAACCCTTTCAGGAAGCTCTCGATGGCGATGTCCACAAAACTCGTCGGTACGGGTGTGGGCGTAGCCGTGCAGCGTCGCCTACTTCTTCCGGTTGGTCGAAGTTGTAGAGGTCGGCGGCATCCGCATAGACGCCGGTGGCCGAGAGCGTTACGCCGGGCGCGCCGAACAGCTTGTGAACGGATGTCTTTTCTTCTGGTGGCGCTTGAGGATGATCTTCTGCGTGTTGGAGACGATGATGTTGAAGCGCGAGCGATCCAGCGTATCCGGAGAGGTGCCTGCGTCTTCGAGGTAGTGAAAGCGCAGGTGCGTGGTCAGAAAGTTGACGTACTCCGGCGGCACCACGCGGGTGAGATAGAGCGCCTCAATCTCCTTCAGCGATTGCAGCATCGCACTGCGCGCAAATCAATGGTCGGCATGGCCCGTCGGTTCTGCGTAGATCTCTCGAAGACGTCGTGACGCGCCATCGTTGAGACGCGGGACTTCATTCCGGCTCAATGCCTGCAGCCTTGATCACGCGCCCCCATTTCTGGGTGTCCGTCGCCTGAAAGCGCGCGAGATCTTCCGGGCTCGTCGTCCACGGCTCGGTGCTGGTGTTCGCATAGAAACTCTTCGCCTGACTGCTCGCCGAGGCGGCGACAAGCCACTCGCGAAGCCGCTGGGCCACGGGCTCCGGGGTCGCGGCTGGCACGTAGGCCCCGAACCAGTAACCGATGTCGTAGCCCGTCACCCCGGCTTCGGCGATGGTCGGCACCTGGGGCAACGGCGCGATGCGCTGCGGCGTGGACACGCCCAGCGGCCGCAGCTTGCCGGACTGGATGTGGGGCAGGCCGGTCACCGTGTCGATGAACATCAGGTCGATCTGCCCGCCCAGCAGATCTGTCAGGGCGTTCGGATTGCTCTTGTAGCCGACCCAGAGGATGTCGGTGCCGCTCAACTGCTTGAACATCTCGCCGGCCATGCGGCTGGATGAGTTGCCGCTGCCAAAGGTCAGCGTGCCCGGGCGGCGACGTGCGTGCGCCAGGACATCCGCCACGCTGCGATAGGGGGCTTCCTGGCGCACCACGAGCACGGTGCCGCCGCGGCCCAGCGCCGTCAGCGGCTTGAAGTCCTTGATCGGGTCATAAGGCAATTTGCGGTAGAGGAAGGGGTTGGCCGTCTGGGTGCTGTTGGTCGTCACGAGCACGGTATAGCCGTCTGCAGGCGCGCGCGCGACATGCTGGGCCGCCAGCATGCCGCCGGCGCCGGCGCGGTTGTCCACCACCACAGGTTGGCCGGATTGTTCGGTCACGCCGACCGCAAGCGCACGTGCCAGCTGGTCGGTGGCGCTGCCGGCGCCGAATGGCACGACGAAGTTCAGGGGCTTGTCGGGGTAGGCCGCGCGGGCGGGGCGCGTGGCGCCAAGGGCGGTGAGCAGCAGAGGCGCCAGCGTGGCGGCGCGTCGGGTGAGGGGCATGGTCGGTCTCCGTTCGTTATGTCTGATGGGCCCGCCGGGTCAGGCGGCTGCGCCATGAGGCGCACACGGCCGGTTCTGCCGCTCCAGGAAGGCGTGGACGGCGGCCTTGTGTTCGTCGCCGGCCATCAGCAGCGCCTGCATGGATGCCGCCATCTCCAGCGCGGCCGGCAATGACGCCGTCGCCGACTCGCGCACGAGCTTCTTGGCCATGCGCAGGGCACGCTGCGGCGCGGCGGCGATGCGGCGTGAGAGCGCCTGCACTTCGGCGTCCAGATCCTCGTCGGGCACGACGCGCGTGACGATGCCCGCGGCCAGCGCAGCCTGCGCGTCAATGAACTCGCTGGTGAAGCTCAGCTCCAGGGCCTTGGACAGGCCCACCAGCCGCGTCAGGAACCAGGCACCGCCGATGCCCGAGATCAAGCCCAGCCGCAGGAAGCTCTCGGCGAAACGCGCCCGGGTGCCGGCGATGCGCACGTCGCACATCAGCGCAATGTCGAAGCCGGCGCCCACGGCTGCACCGTTCACGGCGGCGATCAGTGGCACCTCGAGGGCCTGCGTGGCCAGGGTGATGCGGTGCAGTACCTCGATCAGGCGCTCACGCACCTGGTCGGGGCTGCCCTGCATCAAGTCTGCGCCGCTGCGCATGTCGTCCACATTGCCGCCGGTGCAGAAGTGGCGAGCCGTCGAGCGCAGTACGACACAGTGCACGTCATGGCGGCGGGCCGCCCCTTCCAGGGCCTCGGCCAGGGCTTGGCTCATGGCCACGGTGAGCGCGTTGCCGGTGGCGACGGCGTCCATCGATACGGTCAGCACGCCGTGGTCGCAGTGGGTCGATACGGGGGAAGGTTGGGAAATGGTCGTCATGGTCGCGACAGGAAAGGGGAGGGGAGGGGCACCAGGCGTCAGGCCACCGCACCGGCGGTCACCACGCCGGATGCGATCAGGGCCTGGATGGTGGAGTCGGGGATGCCGTACGCCGTCAGCACCTGCGCAGAGTGCTGGCCCACGAGCGGTGGCGGTGCCGCAGGGGCGCCGGCAAGACCAGGGCCTGCCAGGGCGAAGCCGGGCATGCGCACACTGCCGGCAACAGGGTGCTCCAGGCAGGTCTCGATGCCGCTGTGGTGGTATTGCGCGGTTGCGGCCACGTCGCGGTAGCCGGCGATGGGCGCGCACAGGATGTCCGCTTCGTCGAGTCGTGCCAGCCAATGGGCCGAGCTCTGCCGCCGGAAGGCGGCGCCAAGCGCCTCCTGCAACGCCGGCCGGTGCGCCACGCGTGCGCTGTTGTCCGCGAAGCGCGGGTCGTCTCTCAATGCGGGCATGTCGAGTACGTCGCACAGCGCCGCCCAGCGCTCGGGCTGGTAGGCGGCGACCATGATCCAGCTGTCCGCCGTGGGAAACGCTTCGTTCGGCGCGGCGTAGGGCGCCGCGCTGCCGGTCTTTCGCGGCTCTTCCCCGGTGGCGAGGAAGAACGCCAGTCCGACCTGCTGCAGCATCAACGTGGCGTTGTACAAGCTCACGTCCAGGTGCTGCCCGGTGCCGCCCGTGCGCACTTTGTGCAGGGCCCCCAGGATGCCGATGGTGGCAAGGTAGCCGGTTGTCATGTCCGCCACGGGGACCGACACCTTCAGCGGATCGGTGTGCTCGCTGCCGATCGCGCTCATGAGGCCGGCGACGGCCTGGACGATGCCGTCCACTCCTGCCCGTGCGCGCCAAGGTCCGGTCTGGCCGAAGGCGGAGATGGAGCAGTAGACGAGCCGTGGTTGCAACTGCATCAACGCCGGTGCATCCAGGCCCAGCCTCTGCATCACACCGGGGCGAAAGCTCTCGATCAGCACGTCTGCCCCTGCCGCCATGTGCCGCAGCACCGCTTGGCCCTCGGCGGTCTTCAGATCGATCGCCAGGCCGCGCTTGTTGCGGTTCACGCTCAGCGCCACCACGCTTTCGCCGTTCAGGTAGGGCGGGCCGATGCGACGGCCGAGTTCCCCGTCCAGAGGCTCGATCTTGACCACGTCGGCGCCCATGTCGCCCAGCAGCATTCCGCACACCGGGCCTGCCACCACATGGGACAGATCCAGGACCTTGATGCCTTTGAGGCTGTCGGTGAGCATGGAATGTCCTCGGTCTTCAGACCGCATGGGGGGCGGCGGCATGCAGCGCGGGCGCCGCCATCGGCGCAGCCGGTGCCTGTGTGCGCGCGACTGGCACGAAGACCGGTGGGGACGGCGTGGCGTCGACGTGGCGACGGGGGGTGTTCGCCGGCAAGGTGTGGCGGGGCATGGACTCCTCCTTCTCGGGGTGCTGGCCGATGCCGGGTCCGCGGAATGCGCGGACTCGCCATGTATCGACTGGCCCAGAGGATAGGAAGCGGCCCCCCGGTGGGGCAAACGACTTTATGGGCAGGGCGTTTGACTTTTGCTCAACGCCCCTGCGCGGCGCTCAGTCCTCGAGCGCCTCGGCCAGCCAGGTGCGGAAAGCACGCAGGGCCGTCGACTCGGACCGTGCTGCCGGCACGGCGAAGTAGTAGGTGAAGGCTCCGCAGTCCAGCGCGTGGTCGAAGGCCGTGACCAATGCGCCGCAGGCCAGTTCCTTTTCGACCAGCGCCTGCTGCGCGATGGCCACGCCATGGCCCTCCAGCGCGGCCTGGTAGGCCAGCAAGGACGTCTCGTACTTCATGCCTCGGTAAGGGTTGACGTCGGCCGCACCGGCAGCTTTGAGCCACCGCGCCCAGTCGTCCGGCCTCGCCATCGAGTGCAGCAGCGTCTGATGCGCCAGATCCCGTGGCGCCTGTAACGCATGCGTTGCGGCATAGCCGGGAGAGACGACCGGTACCAGCACATTGGGCATGAGCCGCTCTGTGCGCAGGCCGGCCCAGTCGCCGTCGCCCAGCTGGATGCCGGCATCGATGGTTTCGCGCTCGAAGTCCAGCGGCGCGGACGACGTGGCCACCTGCACGTCGATCGAGGGATGTCGGCTGTGAAAGCCGGCCAGGCGGGGGATCAGCCATCGCACGGCGAAAGTGGCGGGCGAGCGGATCTTGAGCACGCGGCGCCTGTAGCTGCCGCCCATGACGACATTGGTCGCTTCGCGCAGTGCGGCCAGCAGCGGCCCGACCTCGGCCAGGTAGCGCGCTCCCGCCGGCGTGAGCCGGACGCCGCCTGGTACCCGCTCGAACAACGACACGGCCAGGAACTCTTCCAGCGTCCTGATCTGGCGGCTGACCGCTGCGGGTGTCACCGCCAGCTCGTCCGCGGCCCTGGAGACGCTCTGCAGGCGGCCTGCGGCCTCGAAAGCCTTCAAGGGATTGAGCGGCGGAAGCGGGTGCATCACGGCGCAGTCTAAGGCGCGCCCTGCGCGTCAGTGAGACGTGACGTACGGCCCCTGCGGCAGCGGCGGCAGGGCGAAGCCGCTCTTCATGCGCTGCACCTCGGCCATCGGCGCCAGGCCGAACAGGCGCTTGAACTCCCGACTGAACTGCGATGGGCTCTCGTAGCCGACGGCCGTTGCCGCGCCGGCCGCGGTCATGCCCTGTCGCAGCATCAGCAGCCGGCCTTGGTGCAGTCGTACGGACTTGAGGTATTGCATGGGCGACGTGCCAGTCACCGCCTTGAAATGGCTGTGGAAGGCGGCTGGTCCCAGTGCGGATTCCTGGGCGAGCGCCGCGACGCTGAGGGTGGCGGCATGATCGCGGTGGATGCGCTGAATCGCACGCCCGATCTGGCCGAAGCGTCCCTGTGCCGAAAGCGCCGCCCGCAATGTGCCACCTTGCTCCCCGTGCAGCACATGGAAGTAGATTTCGCGCAGCACGCCGGGGCCGAGCACCTCGGCCTCCAAGGGGTTCCCTGCGCACTGCAGGAGTCGGAGCACGGCCCCGGCAAGGCGGTCGTCCATGGGCGACGACACCAGCCCCGCTGGCTCGAGCGGCGCCGCTGGCGGCGAATGGTTGGCGATCTGCGTGGCAACCTCGGCCGCGAGTTGCAGGTCGAGCCGGAAGTAGATGGCAAGCAGAGGCCGCTCCATGCTGGCATCGGTCTGCATCGTGAACGGCACAGGCACTGCGACCGCGAGCACCTGCTGCTCGTCGTAGACGAACTCCCGGTCGCCCAGCCAGCCCCGCTTGGACCCCTGGCAGACCACGACGATGCCGGGTTCGTACAGAACTGGCGTTACGCCGAGCCTTCGATTGCTTCGCAGCCAGCGCACGCCCGGCAGCTGGCTGGGGGTGTATCCCTCCTGCAGGGCCATGCGGGACAGCAAGCGGACCATCTGGCTTTGCAGGCTGAGATTCATGAATGGAGGAATAGGCAAGAACGACGGAGCGTTAGCCATTCTCGCCGAGCGACGGACTGCCTAGCATTCAGCATCGCTTTCTCTAGGACTCTCATGCACACGACATCTTCCTCCAGGAACTTCTTCATCACTGGCGTCAGCAGCGGCTTCGGCCAGGCCCTGGCGCAAGCGGCACTCGCAGAGGGTCACCGGGTGATCGGCACGGTGCGCAATGCGCAGGCGGCCTCCGACTTCGAGCGGATGCATCCGCACAATGCCCTCGCGCAGCTTCTCGACGTGACCGATCACGCGGCTGTGGAGAAGGTCGCTGCCGAATCGGAAAAGGCAATCGGCCCGATCGACGTGCTGGTCAACAACGCGGGCTACGGCCACGAGGGAATTCTGGAAGAGAGTTCGCTTGAGGCTCTGCGCGCGCAGTTCGAGGTCAACGTGTTCGGCGCGGTGGCTGTCATCAAGGCTTTTCTGCCCTCGATGCGCGCGCGCCGCAGCGGACGCATCCTGAACATCACCTCGATGGGTGGCTTCATCACCATGCCGGGCATCAGCTACTACTGCGGCAGCAAGTTTGCGCTGGAGGGCATCTCCGAGGCTCTGGGGCGCGAGGTGGCCGGCCTGGGAATCGACGTCACGGCGGTGGCGCCGGGCTCGTTCCGCACCGATTGGGCGGGGCGCTCCATGGTTCGCGCGCCGCGCAGCATCGCCGACTACGACGCCTTGTTCGATCCGGTGCGTGAGCGGCGCCAGGCCGTCAGCGGCCGGCAGCTCGGCGACCCGGCGAAAGCCGCCGCGGTCATGCTGCGCATCGCCACTGCGGTCGAAAGGCCGCCGACGCATCTCTTGCTGGGCAGTGACGCACTGGAGCTGGTCACGGGCAAGCTGGACACATTGCGTTCGTTGTTCGGGGCCTGGGAGTCCACGACGCGCTCCACCGATGCCCTCCCTCTGCCCGGGGCACCCTGAGCGCGTGAGATGGCGCGGCTTGCATGGACGGATGGTGTCTGGACGCGATTCGATGTTCGACAGCCGAATCGCAGTACGCGCCCGTTCGGGCTGGCCGTCATTCCATCGCGCGACGATGGCCGCTTTGAACGTCCAGGGGGGCTAGTTTCATCCGGCCAATCGAAACGGCAGCTCAAGGCCGCCAGCATCCGGCTGCATGAGAAGGCGGGCGAGCTGTGGAAGAGGGAGGCGGGGGCCGACAGCAGCTACTTCATCTGCAAGGGCGCGACCCTTCAGGTCCGCTGTCGGGGACGTCCGCTCAATGCGGAGGGCGGCAGCCTGCACAGCGAGCTCGCTGATGCTGCGGTGTACGTTGTCTATGGCGGTGGGTCGTTGCGGCTGGTCCTGAAGAAGCCCGCGACCGCCTCAGGCGTGCCCAAGCGCCACTTTGTGATGGGAAGTGCTGCACCAAAGTGGGAGCGGAAGTGGTGAGCCTTGCGTAGACACTGCTCAGAGGCCGGGTAACAGCGACACGGCGCGGTCGGCGACGACCGCCAACGCGATGCACCAGCGGCGCGCAAGGCTGTGCGCATCCGGCGTTGAAGGTTGAGCGCTGAGGGCCGTCCAGTCAATGATGCTGCGTTCGCTCGGCTATTGGGGCTCGCGCCAACCGCGCCAAGCCAGCGTGTGTCTTCAAAAGACGTTGGTATGGCCGTGTCAGGTTTCGCGCGGGTTTGCGTTTGAAGCCTCGGAGGTCGTCAGTTGTGAGGCTGGGAACAAGGCGGCCTTTCATCGCCAGGCTCCCGGTGTGGGGTCGCAGCTCGGAACCGATGTGGTCGTTCTCCACCGCATCACCAGCCCTTGTCTGGCTTGGCGCGACACATACTGACGCGAGCGCCCCTATAGTGGCCGGCGACGACGCACCAGCCATGCCTTCCCAAGCCAGCAGACAGACCATCGCCCGCCGATGGGAGCTCCTGCGCTGCCTGCCCAGTGCAGGCGCTGGCGAGACAGCCGCGGCGCTCCGCCAATGCCTGTCCGGCGCCGGCTTCTCGGTTAGCAAGCGTCAAGTCGAGCGCGCCTTGCGGGACCTCGCTGCGATATTTCCGCTGGAGTGCAACTGCCGCGCCTCTGATCGGTACGTTGCGCCAGTATGTGCAGCGTTGCAGAAGAATTGCAGTAGAACCCAAACCGATGACCGAGCTCAGTCCTCAAATCGTGGCATTGCTGAAGGATCCACGTCACCTTACTGCGGCGCTTGACGTCCGCGCCCATCTCGAGCGGGTGGAGGAGGACATCAAGCTGCGGTTCTGCGAGCGGCTCCGCGTGGCGCTCGACAAGAAGCTCGCGGACTCGGATGCTAGGCACCGGTGGCAGGTGGACACCAGTCCGGAGTACTCCTGTACCGTCCTGTTCGGACTGATCCCACTTGCTGACCGCCTCGGCTTCCGCTGCCTGGCGCGTCTGAGTTCCACGGCCGGCGAAAAGGACTGAGCCGCCGTACTTTGGCGCCGGCCTCCCTTGCGCCCGTTGTCCCCGGAGCTGGGCGTGACCCTGCGTCAGGAATTCGGGGGGATCGCACCCCACGAATTCAAATGGAACCTGGCGCAGCGGACGCTGCCTGCCGGCAAGAACCTGCCGCTGACCCAGGGGACGCCGGAGAGCATCCGACAGGTGAATGAGGACAACGAGGGCGCCGGCAAGTTCGCCGAGGAATTGGCCGACACGCTCTGGGAGGATTTCGTGCACGCCTACACGCGGATCGAAGCTCTGGAGGAATTCCGGCCCGCTGTCTGAACCGCGCGGACGCGACGCATGCCGTCGCGCTCGCGACCAGCATTGGCGCATGCCGCGCCCACCGCTCGCCGCCACGCTGCTCGCCGCCTTCGCGCAGTGCCCGCGCCGCCTGTGGTTCCAGGCTCGCCTGCCCGATCTGGCCGAAGGCAACGGTCCGTCATGCGCTCCTGCCCAGGCGGGTTTCGACGTGCGGGAGGCTGCCCGTAGCCTCTATGTGAAACGCACTGTCGTTCCCCGCAACGAGAATGTGCAAGATGCGGTCACTGCGAGCCGTAGCGCACTCTCACGACATCCGCGACGTGTCTTGCTCGACGGCGCTTTCTCGCACGAGAACGTGCTGGTACGGGTGGATGGGCTGCTACCTGCGCGACGCGGCATGCGGCTGGTGGCGCGGCGGTTACGGCAAGTCGAGGGCGCGTGAGATTTGTTCAAAACCTCGGCTGAAGCTAAGCGCCCTATCGTGGATTCCATGTGCGCGAACTACCTGCCCGTGACCAACGCCGATGAGTTGCTGGCGTTCTTCGGCGTGCAGCGGGACGCGCCGGCCGAGACGCCCTCGGAGCTCTACCCAACCGGGCTGGGGCCATTAATTCGGCCGGTGAACGGCCAGCGGGAGTCCGAGGCAGGCCGCTTCGGTCTGCTGCCGCCCTGGCGCCGGGAGGTGGCCTACGGCCGCAGCACGTACAACGCGCGCAGCGAGACGCTGAGTACCAAGGCCAGCTTCAAAGACAGCTGGATGCGGGGCCTGCGCTGCGTGATCCAGGCCAAGGCGGCTTACGAGCCGAAGTACGCCGAGGACCTGACCAGCGAGCGCTGGCGCACCGAGCAGCAACACAGGACGCCCTTCGCTTCAGTGCGTCCCTACAGCCAGTGTCTGGAGCACGGTGTCGGCAAGTCTAGCTACCTAGTAGGAGAGGGTTGTTGCCCTTGCCTAGCACGATGCTGCGCGTCGCATCGGTTATGCGCACGTCATTGCGCTCCGATAGCTTGTCCCTCACGTGCAGCCGTGGGATGCGATGTCGAAGGCGCGCACGAGGCGCGCGACGCCCGTGGCGATGGCCTCAAGGCTAGGCGCAGCGTACGACAGGCGCATCGTGTGGGGGTCTTGTGCCTGGGGTTGGAATGCCGCTCCAGGCACGAAGAGCACACCCAGTTCAACGGCTGCATTGAATAGTGTCTGCGGATCCACTCTATGGTCAAAGCGGGCCCAGACAAACATGCCCCCACCAGGCGGGGGCGCTTCGATGCGTGCGCCGAGCGCTTGAGATAGGGCGCTGACCATGGCGTGCATCCGGCGTTGATATTCGTCGCAGGCACGCCGCACTGCGGACTCGTAGCGCTGTGCTTCCAGGTAGGCCAGCGCAATGGCCTGGGTGATCGGCGATGTGCATAGGTCCATCGTCTGCTTGGCGATCGCGCAACGGCGCAGCACGTCGGCCGGCGCCACCATCCAGCCCACGCGCAGCGAGGGCGCCACGGTCTTGGACAGGCTTGACAGGTACAGCACCGGGTTGCGCGCGCCCGCCAGTCGCTGGCCGGCCGCGAAGATGGTGGCCACCGGGGCGCCGCTGAAATTCAGCTCGCCGTACGGATCGTCTTCCACGATCAGGAAGCCGAATTCCAAGGCCAGTTGCACCAGCCGTTCGCGCCGCGGCTGCGACAGCAGGCTGCCGCTGGGGTTGGAGAAGGTGGGCACGGTGTACAGCAGCTTGGGCCGGCGGCCGGCTGGCATGGCGCGCAGCAGGGTCTCCAGCGCGTCGGTCTGCAGGCCGTCCATGTCCACCGGCAAGGGGGTGAGATGGGCGCCGGCGAGCCGGAGCGACTGGATGGCGGCCGGGTAGGCGGGCGTCTCGATCAGCACCGTGTCGCCGGGCGCAACGAACACGCGCACCAGCAGGTCGAAGGCCTGCTGCGAGCCGGCCGTCACCAGCACGTCGGCCGCTTCGCATCGCACGCCGCGGCCGGCGCTCATGTCGGCCAGCGCGGCGCGCAGCCCAGGGCGGCCCTCTGTGGCGCCGTATTGCACGACGCCGGCCGGATCGCCGGCGAAGACACGGGCGCTGGCCTGTGCCAGGCCCTCTGCGTCCAGCAACGCCGGGGAGGGGTAGCCGCCGGCGAAGGAAACCAGGCCCGGCCGGCTCAGGTAGGGAAACAGCTCGCGGATGGGGGAGCCCGCCGGCTCGGCATAGGCGGGGGCGAAGGCGACGTCGTTCATGGGGCCGGGCACTCAGGCAAGGGCGGTTTCGGGCCGCGCCGCGCAGTGGCCCAGCTGTGCGAGCACGGCGTCGATGGAGCGCTGCTGCGCCGCCTCGTAGAGCGCGATCTCGTCCAGCACGGCGCGGCCCAGGTCGCGCTCGAAGGCGGCCTGGGCGGCGTTGGCCGCATAGCTGCGCTGCTCGGTGCCGCCCAGGTTGGACTGGAAGATGCCGGCGGCGCTGACCGGCAGGAAGTCTTCGTAGGTGATGGGCTCGGCCACCACCGCACCGCTGGCCAGAAGCGCGTCGAGCGTGCGCCCGCCGCTGGCGCCAAGGCGGCCGGGCGGCGACGCGGCGCCATCGGCCAGCCGGTAGCGGAAGAAGGCCAGCCCTTCCTGCCGCAGCGTGTCGAGGTCGTCGGGGAAGGCCTCGAAGGCCCGAGTGAGCCGTTCTTCGTACGCGGTGCCGGTGCCGTCGCCGTCGCGCGCAGTGGCCAGCAGGTGGTCGTAGAGCGCCCGGCCCTTGCGGGTGAGCGCCATGCCGCGCTGCTCGATCTCGCCGAAGCGGGCCGTGTGGCTGCCCACCGACGCGGCGTCGGTGAAGTGCACGGGCTCGACCAGCGCCTTGAAGCTGGTCTGGCGCAGCAGGATCGGGTGCCGGCGCGGCGGCGGGCCCTCGACCACTTCCTTCGCGGCGATGCCGCGGGACGGCATGGCGCGCTGGGCGGCGTCGATGTCCAGGGTGCGGGGCGTCAGGTGGTTGATGTGCGGGCCGCCGAAGCAGACCACGTCGGCCACCAGCCGGTGGGCATCGTGCAGCTGCCGGTAGGTGTCGGCCGCCACCGTGGCCTGGCTGTGCCAGCGGAAGGTGCCGCACACCTCGGCCACGAATTCCTGCGCCTCGGCGACCTCCAGGCCGCCCTGGGCTTCGCTCCTGGCGGTAAGTGCCAGAGCCCGCTCCGAGAAGATATGGCGGCGCGCCAGGGTCTCGCTGGCCTGCTCTCGCAGCAGCGGGTCGGCCACCAGGTCCAGCCGCAGCAGCGAGGTGAACAGCCGGAAGGGGTTGGCCGCCAGCGCCTCGTCGCCGACCGGGCGGAAGGCGGTGGAATGCACCGGCACGCCGGCCACCGACAGGTCGTAGTAGCCCACGGGCTGCATGCCCATCACCGCGAACACGCGGCAGGCCTGGGCCAGTTCCTGCGCCGTGCCCAGGCGAATCGCGCCGTGGCGCTCCACGTGCAGGCGGTCGAGCTCGCCGGCGGCCTCCAGCGCGGCGCGCTCGGCGGGATGGGCCTCGAGCCAGTCCCGGTTGATGCCGGCCACCAGGTCCAGCAGCGTGCCGTACTGCGGCACCTCCTGGCGGTACATGTCGGACATGGCGGTGGAGAACTGGGTGCGGATCGCGTCCGCGCCGACGAAGGAGGTGGAAGGCATGGCAGAGGTCTGGGAGGTCAGTTCATGAATTATCAGAATGGAGCTTCAGGAAGCGCTATCGACATTTGGGCACGAAATCATGATCTCGATGAATGAACTCAGACTTGCCTCTGCATGCGCCGCGAGGTGTCGGCGCAAAAATGAAATGCACAAATAAGAGAATAAGTTTACGATAAGAAACTTGAGAAACACGACGGTTCCACCCGGGTGTCTCTGTCCATCCCCTCTCATTCCATTCTTTCTGGAGCCTCCGATGACTGCCTCTGCTGACCGCATCCGCGCCGTGTTCGAACGGCTGGGTGTCCCGCCCGCCCACTACACCGAGGGCACGCTCGCCGTCCGCTCGCCCATCGACGGCGCCGAGATCGGCCGCGTGGCCATCCACGACGCGGCCGAGGTGCAGGCCTGCATTGGCCGCGCGCACGACGCCTTCCTGGCCTGGCGCGACGTGCCCGCGCCCCGCCGCGGTGAACTGGTCCGGCTGCTCGGCGAGGAACTGCGCAAGGACAAGGCGGCGCTGGGCGAGCTGGTCTCGCTCGAGGCCGGCAAGATCGGCACCGAGGGCCTGGGCGAGGTGCAGGAGATGATCGACATCTGCGACTTCGCCGTCGGCCTGTCGCGCCAGCTCTACGGCCTGACCATCGCCTCCGAGCGCCTGGGGCACCGCATGATGGAGTCCTGGCATCCGCTGGGCGTGGTCGGCGTCATCACGGCCTTCAACTTCCCGGTGGCCGTGTGGGCCTGGAACACCGCGCTGGCGCTGGTGTGCGGCGATGCCGTGGTCTGGAAGCCCTCCGAGAAGACGCCGCTGACGGCGATCGCCTGCCAGGCCATCTTCGAGCGCGCCGTGGCGCGCCTGGGCGATGCGCCGGCCCACCTGTCGCAGGTGGTGCAGGGCCTGCGCGACGTGGGCGAGGCGCTGGTCGACGATCCGCGCGTCGCGCTGGTGTCCGCCACGGGCAGCACCCGCATGGGCCGGGAAGTCGGCCCACGCGTGGCGCGCCGCTTCGGCCGCTCGCTGCTGGAGCTGGGCGGCAACAACGCGGTGATCGTCGCGCCCTCGGCCGACCTCGACCTGGCCGTGCGCGGCATCGTGTTCGCGGCCGCCGGCACGGCCGGCCAGCGCTGCACCACCACCCGCCGGCTGATCGTGCACCGCAGCGTGCGCGAAGCGTTGGTCGCGCGGCTGAAGAAGGCCTACGCCGGCCTGCCGGTGGGCAACCCGATGGCCGAGGGCACGCTGGTCGGGCCGCTGATCGACCAGGCGGCCTTCGACGGCATGACGCGTGCGCTCGACGCAGCGCGCGCCGACGGCGGCGTCGTGACCGGCGGCGAGCGCGTGCTGCAGCAGGACTACCCCGGCGCGTTCTACGTGCGCCCCGCCATCGTCGAGATGCCCGCGCAGACCGACACCGTGCGGCATGAGACCTTCGCGCCCATCCTCTACGTGCTGGACTACGACGAGTTCGCGCAGGCGCTGGCGCTGCAGAACGACGTGCCCCAGGGCCTGTCTTCGGCCATCTTCAGCAACGACGTGCGCGAGACCGAGACCTTCCTGTCGGCGTCCGGCTCCGACTGCGGCATCGCCAACGTCAACATCGGCACCTCGGGCGCCGAGATCGGCGGTGCCTTCGGCGGCGACAAGGAAACGGGCGGCGGCCGCGAATCCGGCTCCGACGCCTGGAAGGCCTATATGCGCCGTGCCACCAACACCGTCAACTACTCCCGCTCGCTGCCGCTGGCGCAGGGCGTGAAGTTCGACGTCTGAGGCAGCCGGTGTGCGGCCTTGCTCTAATGCAGGGGTGCGCAACCCGAACCCCATGGCGACTGCCGAAGAACGCATCCATCCCGAAGTGCTGCTGGGCCAGCGCATCAAGGCGCTGCGGCTCGGCCGCGGCTGGACCCTCGAACAGCTCGGCCAGCAAAGCGGGCTGGCCCGCTCGACGCTGTCGAAGATCGAGAACGGCCAGATGTCACCGACCTACGACGCGCTGATCAAGCTGGCGTCGGGGCTGGGGCTGGACCTGGGCCAGCTGTTCTCGCCGCAGGCCGCGCCCGCGCTCGCCGGGCGCCGCAGCATCCACCGCGCCGGCAGCGGGCTGCCGCATCCGACGCCGCACTACCGGCACCTGCTGCTGTGCAACGAGCTGGCGCAGAAGGACATGATCCCCTTCAAGTCGACGGTGACGGCCCGCGCCTTCGAGGACTTCGACGACTGGAGCCGGCACGACGGCGAAGAGTTCGTCTACGTGCTGACGGGCGAAATCACGCTCTACACCGAGTTCTACGAGCCGGCGGACCTCGGCCCGGGCGACGCCTGGTACATCGACAGCCGGCTGGGCCACCGCGTGGTCAGCCGCAGCGCGAAGGATGCCGAGGTGCTCTGGGTCAGCACCACGCATCCCAAGGAAACGGGCTGATTTCCTGAATCATGGGCCGTCCGGCGCCGCCAGCCGCCTGGCGGCCGCCATCACGTGCCGCTTCATGGCCGCCTCGGCGGCCTTGGGCGACTGCCGCTCGATGGCGTCGAAGATGGCGAGGTGCTCGCGCTGCACCACCGCCGGCAGGCCCGTGGAGCGCGCACTGCGCTGGCGGGCGGCCTCGATGGCCGAGGCATAGAAGCGGCCCAGGTAGTCCATGAACAGCCGGTAGTGGCCGTTGCCGGTGGCTTCCGCGATGGTGCGGTGGAAGTCCAGGTCGGCGTCGGCGTCGGCGCCGCCCGCGCCGTCGGCATCGGCCATGCGCCGCAGGCAGTCGCGCAGGTGGTCGAGCTGGGCCGGGCTGCGCCGCTCGGCGGCCAGGGCTGCGGCCGTGCCTTCCACGCCCAGCCGCAGTTCGGCCAGCTCGACGACGGAGGCGGTGGCATCCGCCGCCGGCGCCTCGAAGCGGAAGGGCGTGCGCGCCGATGGCGCCAGCACGAAGCTGCCACGGCCCTGGCGCGTCTCGATCAGGCCCTCGGCCTTGAGCCGGGCCATGGCCTCGCGCAGCACCGTGCGGCTGACGCCGTAGTGCTCGCACAGCGCCGGCTCGATGGGCAGTTGGCTGCCGACGGGATAGCGGCCGGCGCCGATGTCCGCCGAAAGGGCCTGCATCAGCCGCTCCGGCAGCGAAGGGGAATTGAGGGACATGGCCGCGAGCATACGTCTGCCAAATTCATACTATGATAATACGTATGACGAAAACTGTGAGCATCTCGATGCCTGCGCCGGTGGCCGCGGGCCACGGTGCCTTCCTGCGCGCGCTGCAGGAGGCCGGCTTTCAGGGCGAGATCGGCACCGCCCATGGGGAGCGCACGGTGCAGGGCACCGACAACTCCATCTACCAGCGCCTGCCGCAGGCCTGCATCTA
Source organism: Pseudacidovorax sp. 1753 (assembly GCF_040544975.1). Classification (NCBI taxonomy): domain Bacteria; kingdom Pseudomonadati; phylum Pseudomonadota; class Betaproteobacteria; order Burkholderiales; family Comamonadaceae; genus Pseudacidovorax; species Pseudacidovorax sp. 1753. Next base: position 145,674 of record NZ_JBEPKY010000010.1, read on the forward strand.
CCCGCGCGACGCCGACGACGTGGTGCGCGTGGCCACGCTGGCCGGCCAGGAACGCTGGCGCGCCATCGTGCTCACGCCCCGTGGCGGGGGCACCGGCACCAATGGCCAGTCGCTGACCGACGGCATCGTGGTCGACCTGTCGCGACACATGAACCGCATCCTCCACATCGACCCGCAGAGGCGGCAGGTGCGCGTGCAGGCCGGCGTGGTCAAGGACCAGCTCAATGCCGCGCTGGCGCCGTACGGCCTGTTCTTTGCGCCCGAGCTGTCGACCTCCAACCGTGCGACGCTGGGCGGCATGGTGGCCACCGACGCGAGCGGCCAGGGCAGCTGCACCTACGGCAAGACGCGCGACCACGTGGTCGAACTCGACACCGTGCTGCTCGGTGGCGTCCGCCTGTGCAGCCATGCGCTGGACGAGGCCGCGCTGGACGCGCAGTGCGCCCGGGCCGACCGTGCGGGCGAGGCCTACCGCACGGCCCGGGCCATCCAGCGCGAGCAGCAGGACCTGATCGACGCCGTGTTCCCGCCGCTCAACCGCTGCCTGACGGGCTACGACCTGGCGCACCTGCGCGGGGCCGATGGGCGCTTCAACCTCAACAGCCTGCTGTGCGGTGCCGAGGGTTCGCTGGGCCTGCTGGTGGAGGTCACGCTCAACGTGCTACCGATCCCAACCTGCAGCGTGCTGGTGAACGTGCGCTACGCCGGCTTCATGGAGGCACTGCGCGACGCCCGGGCGCTCATGGCGCATCGGCCGCTGTCCATCGAGACGGTCGACGCCACCTTGTTGCAGATGGCCATGCGCGACAGCGTCTGGCAGCACGTGGCCGACTACTTTCCTGCCGACGCCGACCGGCCCACGCTGGGCATCAACCTCGTCGAGTTCAGCGGCGGCGACGCGGCCGAGATCGATGCGCGCGTGGCCGCGTTCACCCGGTCCCTGCGCGCCGACGAAGCCGCGGGCCGGCTGGGCCACACGCTGGCCGTCGGCCAGGCGGCCGTGCGCCATGTCTATGCCATGCGCAAGCGGGCCGTCGGCCTGCTGGGCAACGTCGATGGCGAGGCGCGCCCCCAGCCCTTTGTCGAGGACACCGCCGTGCCGCCCGAGCACCTGGCCGACTACATCGCCGAGTTCCGGGCCCTGCTCGACCAGCATGGCCTGCGCTATGGCATGTTCGGCCACGTGGATGCAGGCGTATTGCACGTGCGCCCGGCGCTGGACATGAAAGACCCGGCGCAGGTGGCGCTGCTGCAGCCCCTGACCGACCGCGTCGCGGCCTTGACTCGCAAGTACGGCGGGCTGCTCTGGGGCGAACACGGCAAGGGGCTGCGCTCGCAGTACGCGCCTGAGTTCTTCGGGCCGCTGTACCCGGCCCTGCAGCAGATCAAGGCCGCCTTCGACCCGCACAACCAGCTCAACCCTGGCAAGATCGCCACGCCCGCGGGCGTGGCCGGCGCCCAGTCGCTCGGCGTGCGGCAGGTGGCGCTGCGCGGCGAGCATGACCGCCAGATCGACGAGCGCGTCTGGCGCAGCTACGGCGCCGCCATGCATTGCAACGGCAACGGCGCCTGCTACGACCACGACCCCGACGAGGCGATGTGCCCCTCGTGGAAGGGCACGCGGGAGCGCGTGCATTCGCCCAAGGGCCGCGCCACGCTGATGCGCGAATGGCTGCGGCTGCAGCAGCGCGAAGGCGTGGACGTCCTGGCCGCGCAGCAGAAGCCGCCGGGCCTGCTGGCCGGTCTGCCCGCGCGCTGGCGCAACAGCCGCGCCCGGCGGGCCGGCGCGCAGGACTTCTCGCACGAGGTCTACGACGCGATGGCGGGCTGCCTGGCCTGCAAGTCCTGCGCGGGCCGCTGCCCGGTGAAGGTGAGCGTGCCGGAGTTCCGCGCGCGCTTCCTGGCGCTGTACCACCAGCGCTACCAGCGGCCTGCGCGCGACTACCTGGTCGGCTCGCTCGAATTCACGCTGCCCTGGCTGGCGCGCCTGCCGGGCGTCTACAACGGCGTCATGGGCTCGCGGCCGGTGCGCCATGCGCTCGAACGCCACTTCGGTTTGGTGGATAGCCCCATGCTGAGCCGGGTCGACTTCGCCTCTGCGCTTCGGCGGCTGGGCGTGAAGATGGCCACCGGGGCCACACTGGCGGCGTTGTCGCCGAGCCAGCGTGCACGCAGCGTGGTGCTGGTGCAGGACGTCTTCACCCGCTACTTCGAGACGCCGCTGGCCGTGGCCTTCATCGAGTTGGCGACGCGCCTGGGCCACACCGTCTACCTGTCGCCGCTGCTGCCCAATGGCAAGCCGCTGCATGTGCACGGCTTCCTCGACGCCTTCGACCGCGTTGCCGCCCGGCATGTGAGGGCCTTGTCGGCGCTGGCGGCCCACGGCGTGCCGCTGGTGGGGCTGGATCCCGCCATGACGCTGGTGTTCCGGCAGGAGTACCGCAAGGTGCAGGGTGCCGAGGGGTGCCCGGAGGTTCGGCTGCCGCAGGAGTGGCTGCTCGATGCGCTGCCCGAGTGCACCGGCGAAGCACCGGCGGCGCCCCCGCATGGCCGCTACCGCCTGTTGGCCCATTGCGCCGAGAAGACAAACGTCGCGGGCGCCGAGGCACTCTGGGTGCGCGTGTTTGCCAAGGCCGGACTGGTGCTGCGGCCCGAGGCGGTGGGCTGCTGCGGCATGTCGGGCACCTATGGCCACGAAGCGCGCAACCAGGCCACCTCACTGCGGATCTTCGAGCAGTCCTGGGGCCGGCGCATCGACGAGGAGGCGGACGGCGGGCCGTTGCTGGCCACCGGCTATTCCTGCCGCAGCCAGGTGGACAGGCTGCGGGGTCTGCGGGTGAAGCATCCCATCGAGATCTTGCTGGCCGAAGCCGGCACGCTGGCGGGCTGAACCGGGTCCGCGTGTCGGGGCGCCTACGGCCCGGCACCCGAAAGGCCCTCAGGGCCACGGGCGGCATCGACGGCCGTCGGGTGGGGGGGGCTGCGGCCCTGGCGGCGGTCAGGCGCCCGTGGAAGAACTTGATGATCGGAGGGAATGACTTCCGCCGAGGGCGGACTGCGTTTGGCGCTCAGCTCTTACTCCCTGGGTACGGAGAGCCCCGCGCTCAACTGCCGAGGCGGCCATCGACGAATACGCTGCCTGCCAGCCGTCTCCCCCAGGATTCCACCATGACGACCAAGCCCCTTCGTGAGGCACGATGCCCCAACGGCGGGCGAAGCGAGCGCGCATCGCGTTCGGTTTTGGCAGGTCGTTCAGCGGCACTTCATGACTCTCCGGCAACATCGGTGCACGACCAGATGGGCGCCGACGACGAAATGACGAATCTTTGGTCAATTCGTCGAAGATCCGGCAACACTTTGACGATGTGACAGGTCTTTGCTGACGGATACGGCTCCTAGACTTGTCTCGCCCCAAGAGGTTGTGGCCAATCGCTAACATGGCGAGCTTTTTGCTAGGAGTTTCTGTGAATACCAAACGGTTTTTCTTGTCGACTCTGGTCGCCATCTCGGCGATGGTCGGCGCCGGCGCCTCGATGGCGCAGGATGCCGAGTCGACCATGGCGCGTGTGCAACGGACCAAGGTGCTGCGCGTCGGCGCCGTCGCCGGGGCCGTTCCCTACTTCAACAAAGACCTGGCCTCCGGCAAGTGGGAAGGCTTCGGCCCCGACTTCGCGGAGAGCCTGGCGAAGAAGTTCGGCGCCAAGGTCGAGTACGTCGAAACGACCTGGGGCAATGCCGTCCTGGACCTGCAGTCCAACAAGATCGACGCCATGTTCGGCATGGCGCCCACCCCCGCCCGCAAGGAGGTGGTCAACTTCACCGAGACCCTGTTCGACAACACCTACACCACGGTGTGCCGCAAAGGCGTGGCCAAGAAGAGCTGGGAACAGCTGAACGCCCCCGGCAACCGCATCGTCGTCGACGTCGGCTCCAGCCATGACCAGCTGGCCACGCGCGTGCTGCCCAAGGCAGACGTCACGCGCCTGGAGAACAGCGGCGCCGCCACGCTGGCGCTGCAGGCCGGCCGTGCCGATTGCCAGATCCTCGTGATCCTGCTGGCGCAGCCGCTGCTGGCCAAGCGCCCCGACATCGGCACCATGTACATCCCCGAGCCCGTCTACACGGCGCCGGTGAGCATCGGCCTGCGCAAGGAGGTTGACCCGGCCTTCCAGAAGGCCGCCAACGAATGGCTGGCCGAGGTGCGCGCCAAGGGCGACGTCCGCAAGATCATCCTCGCCAACATGGAGAAGCTCGCCGGCGTTCCCGCCAGCGCCTTCCCTGCCGAAATCAAGTTCTGAGGCGGGCATGCAGCACGTAGAGTCAGAGATGGGAACGGGCAGCCGTTCCGCCATCGCCTCCTTCCTGGGCATCGTGGCCGCCGCGGTCATCCTGTGGGGGCTGGTTCGCCAGTTCGGCGGCGGTGCCGCGTCCTCGCAGTACGTCTGGGACTTCGGCTCCCTGTGGAAGTACCGGACCTTGCTGGCGACGGGCCTGGCCTACACGCTGCTCTTCACCGTCGTCTGCGTGGTGCTGGGGCTGGCCGTGGGCCTGCTCACCGGCCTCGGCCGGCTGTCGACGAACCCGCTCATCACCACGCCGCTGCGGGGCTACATCGAGGTGTTCCGCTGCACCCCGGTGCTCGTGCAACTGGTGTGGTTCTACTACGCACTGCCGGTGCTCACGGGCATCGAGCTGTCGGCGGTGGCCGCTGCCACGCTATGCCTGTCGCTGTACGGCGGGGCCTTCTATTCGGAGATCGTGCGGGGCGGGATCATCTCGATCGACCCCGGCCAGACCGAGGCCGCCAAGGCCATCGGCATGACCCGCCTGCAGCTCATGCGCCGCGTGATCCTGCCGCAGGCCTTCGCGAAGATGATTCCGCCGCTGATGAACCAGTCGATCATGCAGCTGAAGAACACGTCGCTGCTGTCGGTGCTGGCTGTGCCCGACCTGCTGTACCAGGGCCAGGTGATCGCGCACGACACCTATCGGCCGCTCGAGGTCTACACGTTCACGGCCATTGCCTATTTCGTCGTGCTGTTCCCGATCACCATCTGGGTCAAGCGCCTCGAGCACAACGGCGCGCCCAAGGAGGTCTGAATGTCGTCCCGCCCGATCATCGAAATCACCGGCCTGAAGAAGTCCTTCGGGACCAACACCGTCCTGAAGGACATCAATCTCACGGTCGAGCGCGGCCAGGTCGTGGCCCTGATCGGCCCGTCCGGCTCGGGCAAGTCGACCCTGCTGCGCTGCATCAACCTGCTGTCGATTCCCAACGGCGGCCGGATCAGCGTCGGCGACCAGAGCATCGAGTTCAACGGCAAGCTCACCAAGCTGCCGAGCGAGAAGAGCCTGGCCAACTTCCGCGCCACCACCGGCATGGTGTTCCAGCACTTCAACCTCTTCCCGCACATGACGGCGCTGCAGAACGTCATGGAAGGGCCGGTGACGGTGCTGAAGATGCCCAAGGCGCAGGCCGACGCCCAGGCACGCGAGCTCCTGAGCAAGGTGGGGCTGGCCGAGCGTGCCGACTACTACCCGGACAAGCTGTCCGGCGGCCAGAAGCAGCGCGTGGCCATCGCCCGCGCCCTGGCCATGAAGCCGGCGGTGATGCTGTTCGACGAGGCCACGTCGGCGCTCGACCCGGAACTCGTCGGCGAAGTGCTCAACGTCATCAAGGGTCTGGCCCGGGACGGCATGACCATGATCCTGGTCACCCACGAGATCGCGTTCGCCCGCGAGGTCGCCGACCAGGTCATCTTCATGCGTGACGGCGTGGTGGCCGAATGCGGCCCGCCGTCGGTGGTCATCAACAACCCGCGCCAGGAGTCCACACGGGCCTTCCTGGGCCGGTTCAAGGCCTCCGAGAACGTGGTGCCCATGCATCCCGTGCCCGAGGCGTCCGCGGCCTGAGAAGGTCGCGATGACCGTGTCGCACGCCGAAGACGCGGACGCCGCCGCCACGGGGCCGCAGGAGCAGCGCCACCACGGGCAGTGCCACTGCGGCGCTGTGCGCTTCTCCTTCCTCGCCCGGCTCGACCGGGCCGTGCGGTGCAACTGCAGCTACTGCGTGCGCAAGAGTGCCTTGCACCATCGCGTGACCGCCGACCGCTTCGAACTGAGCGACGACCGAAACGCCTTGCGCATGTACCACTTCGGCACCCACCAGGCGCGGCATTTCTTCTGCGGCGTCTGTGGCATCCATACCCACTGCCATCCGCGGTCGGCGCCGGAGCAGGTCAACGTCAACCTGCACTGCGTGCCCGACATCGAGGCACTGTTGCCCGCGCTGAGCGTGGCCACCTTCGACGGCCGCAGCTGGTCGCCCGTGTAGCCACGGGCGCTAGGGATGCTCTTCACCATTCGCGCGGTGTAATTCGGAGCGGGTTGAACGTGCCCAATGCCGGACGGAGGCGGCATGCGGTGGGGCAAAGCTGGCAGGCACGAGTGTTTCGGGGTGCGAAGGGGCAGCGAAGTCGCCCCTTTTTGCTGCTCACATGACCCTCACGTCGCCGCCGGGCGCACCTCGGCCACCACGGCTCGCCTGACCATCCACAGATTGCTTAGCGCAAACAGTACCTTCAACTGCGCGGTGTTCTTCGCTAGGCCGCGGTAGCGCACCTTCACATGCCCGAACTGGCGTTTGATCACCCGAAACGGGTGCTCGACTTTGGCTCGTACGCTTGCCTTCAGCCGCTCGATCCTGTCGGTCAGTGCATCCACCGCGCCGGTTGCGGGTTCAAGTGCTCGGCGCAGTCCTGGACGCATTGCCACATGCCAACGCACATGCGCCTTCGCATCCGGACGCTTGTTCACGCCCTGGTAGCCCGCATCGCCGAACGCGAACTTCTCCTGCCCGTGCAGCAGGCTGTTGCCCTCGAGCACGTCGTTGACGTTGCCGGCGGTCCCCCGCACCGTGTGCACCAGCCCCGAGTCGGCGTCCACGCCGATGTGCGCCTTCATGCCGAAGTGCCACTGGTTGCCCTTCTTGCTCTGGTGCATCTCGGGGTCTCGCTTGCCATCCTTGTTCTTGGTCGAACTGGGGGCCGCAATCAGCGTGGCATCCACCACCGTGCCGGCCTTGAGCATCAGCCCCTGGCCCGTGAGCAGTTCGTTCACCCGCTCCAGGATCTGATCGGCCAATTTGTGCTGCTCCAGCAAGCGGCGAAAGCGCAGGATGCTCGAATCGCTGGGCAGCGCGTCGCCCCAGTTGGACAGGCCGGCGAAGTCGCGAAAGACGGGTACGTCGTGCAGGGCCTCTTCCATCGCCGGGTCCGACAGGTTGAACCACTGTTGCATGAAATGGATGCGCAGCAGCGTCTCTACAGCGAAAGGCTGCTGGCCGCGGCGGCCACTCTCGGGCGCGAAGGGCTCTATCAGTGCCACCAGATCGGGCCAGGGCACCACCCTGTCCATCGAATCGAGAAACTCGCGCTTGCGCGTTCGCTTGGTCGACAACGGCAGGCCCAGGCTCGTTTGCTTCATGGCCCTCATGCTCGGCATTCAGCTCGACGCAGGCAAGCACATGAGGAAGCTATTCGTGAAGAGCATCCCTAGCGGCGGCTCTTGCCCGCCTCGGCTTCCGCTTCCCGCACCAGCCAGTCGCGGAAAGCCAGCGCCAGCGGGTTCCTGCCGCCCGCATCGGGAATGGCGACGTAGTAGGCGCTGCGCGTGGCGAGCACTTCGTTCGACAGCGTGACCAGCCGCTCGCTGCTCAGCTCCTCCTCGACCAGGAAGCGCGGAACCAGGGCGATGCCGTGACCGCAGCCCGCCGCCTGCACCAGCATCGAGAACTGCTCGTAGCGCGGTCCGCGCATGGCGCTGGCCGCCGATACGCCGACCTGGTTGAACCACTCTGCCCATTGCGAGGGCCGGGTCGACTGCTGCAACAGCGTCAGCCCTGCGAGGTCGGCCTTGGTCCTGATGCGGTGCCGGCGCTTGAACTCGGAGCTGCACACCGGCAGCACGGTTTCGGCCATCAGGTAGGAACAGGCGGCGTCCGGCCAGAAGTCGTCGCCGTAGTGGATGGCGGCGTCGAAGGGCTCGCGCTTGAAGTCGAACTGCTCGGTGCGCGTCGCGTAGTTCACGACCACGTCGGGATGCTGGGCGACGAACCGGCTCATCCGCGGGATGAGCCAGCGCGTCGCGAACATCGGCAGCACCGCCAGGTTCAGCACCTGGCCGACACCGCCGAGCGTCATGACGCGCTGCGTGGCCTGGGAGATGAGCTCCAGGCCGCTTCGAAGATCTGCCGCATAGATGCGCCCAGCATCCGTGAGCACGATGCGCTGGCGCACGCGCTGGAAGAGCACGGCGCCGACTTCTTCTTCCAGGTGCTTGATCTGCCGCGACACGGCGCTCTGGGTGAGATGCAGTTCCTCGGCCGCGCGCGAAATGCTGCCATGCCGGGCTGCACTCTCGAAGGCCATCAGCACACCCATCGACGGCAGGAAATCTCTTCTAAACATCTTGCTGTATCGGTCTAAAGCAAAAGGCTTCGGTCGCGCCGCTTCCTTTGGCGAGGTACCGGTGTTCATTCCATTGGAACATGATTTGCTTCCGAATGATCGATTGCCGGCAACGCGGCGCACGGCCATGATGGCGCCCCAATGCCGCTCCCTCCGCGGTGACAATCGGCGATTCGACACTGGAGATGCAGGGCATGGACCTTCGCCTGGACGAGATCGATCGTCACCTTCTCACTCTTTTGCAGGCCAATGCCCGCGAGCCGGCCGCCAACCTGGCCCGCAAGCTCAAGGTGGCCCGCACCACGATCGTGGCGCGCATCGCCCGCCTCGAGCGCGAAGGCATCGTCGCCGGCTATGGCGTGCGACTGGGCCAGCGCCTGGAGCAGGCCGCGGTGCGTGCCTTCTGCGGCATCAGCGTGAATGCGCGCAGCGCGTCGGTGGTGATGCGTGCACTGGAGCGGCTGCCGGAGGTCGAGGAGGTTTGGGCGGTGAGTGGCCAGTACGACTACATGGTGCTGTTCCGCTGCGACACGCCCGAGCGCCTGGACGGACTGCTCGACCAGTTGGGCCTCATCGACGGCATCAACCAGACCCACACCTCGATGGTGCTCAGCCGCAAGATCGACCGGCGCACCTCTGTCAGTTGAGAAGCCGCCCCTGCGCTTCCGATTTCGCCACGCTCCCATGAACGCCCAACCCCTGGCGCCCTTCCTCGGCGTACTGATGCTCGACACCCAGTTCCCGAGGCCGCCCGGCGACATCGGCAATCCGCAGACCTTCGAGCGCGCCGGCGTGCCCGTGCGCTACCTGACGGTGAAGGGCGCATCGCCCCAGCGGATTGTGAAGGAGGCGGACCCGAGCCTTCTGCAGCCGTTCATCGACGCGGCGCACGCCCTGGTGGCGGCCGGCGCCGGCATGCTGACCACGAGCTGCGGCTTCCTGGCGGTCTACCAGGCGGTGCTGGCGCAGGCCGTGCCGGTGCCGGTGCTGACGTCCAGCCTGCTGCAGTGCCGGTGGCATCCGCGACCCGGTGTGCTGACCTTCGACGCCGCGTCGCTGTCGCCCGCCATCCTGCGGGCCGCGCAGGTGCCCGAGGGCACGCCGGTGCAGGGCGTGGCGCCCGGCTGCGAGTTCCACACGCGGATCCTGGGCAACGCGCGCCAGATGGACCTGGCGCTGGCGCAGCGCGATGTCGTCGCCGCGGCGCTCGCCCTGGTCGAGGTCCATCCCGAAGTCCGCACGATCGTCCTGGAATGCACCAATATGCCGCCCTACCGGCAGGCCGTGGCCGAGGCGACCGGCCGGGAGGTACAGGACATCGAGACGATGCTCGTCGCGGCCTGGCGCGAGCGGGCCTGACGGCTCAGAGTCCCCAGCGGGCCGGCGCGAAGGGACGGGGGTCGATGGGGCTCTCGGCACCGTCCATGAGGTTGGCCAGCAGTTGCGCGCTGCCTGGCCCCGTGCTCAGGCCGATGTGCTGGTGGCCGAAGGCGAACCACAGCGAGGGATGCGAGCGGGCGCGGCCGATGGCCGGACGGCTGTCGGGCAGCGTCGGGCGGCGGCCCAGCCAGGGTTCGCTGTCGCGGTAATCCGCCAGCGGAAAGGCCTCGCGGGCCGCCGTTTCGGCCAGCTGCAGCTGGGCGTCGGCTTTCGGCGCATCGATGTCGGCAAGCTCTACGCCGGTGGACATGCGCAGCCCCATCTCCATCGGCGAGAGCACGTAGCCACCGCCGATGTCGTAGACCGGGCGGCCCAGCGTGGCGTCGGGCCGGGCGCCGAAATGCCGGTGGTAGCCGCGCTCGTAGGCCATCGGGACCGACAGGCCCAGCGTGTCGCGCAGGAAGGTCCGGGACCAGGGGCCGAGCGCCACCACGAGATCGTCCGCGCGCAGGCGCCCGGCCGTGCCGGTCGCTTCCCACGCGTCCTGGCTGCGGTGGATCGCCTTGACCTCGTCGCGGACGATCCGGCCGCCGCGGGCCTGAAACAGCGCTGCATAGGCCTCGACCACGGCACCGGGGTTGTCGACGGAGGCCGCGTCCTGGATCCACAGCGCCTTCGGAAAAATGGGCGCGAGGTGCGGTTCGAGTGCCCGCAGTTCCTCGCCCGACAGGGTCTGCGTCTGGATGCCGAAGCGGTCCATGGTCTGCCGCGACAGCATGCCCGACGCATAGGCCGCTTCGGAGCGGTACAGAAAGATCCACCCGTTCGACCGCAACCGCGCCTGCACGCCAGCTTCGGCCATCCAGCGGTCGTGGAGCGGGCGGGACAGCGTGATCAGCCTGTCGAGCGCCTCCACCGTCTGCTCGAAGCAGCCGGTCCTGGCGCTGTATAGGAAGCGTGCCGCCCAACCCGCGTTGCGCAGCAGGAAGCGCGGGTCGTAGCGCAGCTGCGCGCTCGTGTTGCGTGCAAGCTTCGGCAGCGCTGCCCACAAGGCCGGGTTGTTCATCGGCATCAGCGAACTGCGGGCAAAGACGCCCGCGTTTCCGAAGGAGGTTTCGCGTCCGGGCGCCGCGCGGTCGACCAGCACCACGTCGCGGCCCCGTTGCTGGAGCTCGAGCGCACAGCTCACGCCCACCATGCCCGCGCCCAGCACCACCACAGTCTTTTTCATCGTCGTATTGTCTTCTGGCGGCCCGCCGGGCCGGGCTGGCCAGCGGGCGCCCGAGCCTCAGTGGTAGGCCAGGTCCTCGGGGGTGAGCGACAGCGGGTCGCGGCCCTTTTTGTTGAGCCAGGAATAGACCGGCGGCACGCGGTCGGCCAGCGACTCGATGCGGATGTCCATCAGGCAGGGGCCGTCGTAGGCAAAAGCCTCCTCGAGCGCCGCGACGAGCTGCTCGGGCGTCTCCACCGTCCAGGCCTTGAGGTCGAAGGCTTCGGCGATGGCCTGGCCCCGGGGCGTCAGGAAGTCGACGCCGAAGCAGTCCTCATGGCCCTTCAGGCGATGAAGGCCCTTGATCCAGCCGAAGCAGCCGTTGTTGAACAGCATCAGCAGGGCCGGCACCTTCTTGCGCACCAGCGTCTCCAGCTCGCCCACGGTCATGTTGAAGGAGCCGTCGCCGAACATGCCGATGGGGCGGCGTTGCGGGTCGGCATACCAGGCGCCCACCACGGCCGGGATGGCAGAGCCCAGGCCGCCGAAGGCGCGCGGGATCACGAAGCGCGTGCGGCGGTCGCCGATGCGCAGGAAGCGGGTCATGTACGGCGTGGGCGTGCCCGCGTCCGAGACGATGTGCACGGCCTTGCCGTAGGCGTCCAGCCGCTTGTTGAACTCATGTACCACGCGTTCCGGGCGCAGCGGGAAGGTGTCCGAGTCCAGGACTTCCTGCGCATGCGCCCAGAAGTTGGCGCGGTAGCCGTTGAGCTGGTCCACCCAGGGCTGGTAGCGGGAGCGGTCGAAGTCGGCCGGCACCGACTCCAGCACCTGGCGCAGCACGAGCTGGGCATCGCCCGCGATGGACAGCAGGTTCTCGAAGTTGTTGGCGAGCCGCTCCGGGTTGATGTCGATCTGCACCACGCGCTTGTTGAGCGTGGACTTGGGGAAGGTCCAGCCGACGGTGACCACCGAGCCCATCCGCGAGCCGATGAACACGGTGAGGTCGGACTCTTCCAGGGCGCGGTTGGCATGCGGATGGAAGCCGTTGTCGCCGATCACGCCGATGGCCAGCGGATGGTCGTCGGGTGCCACGCCCTGGCCGGTGATGGTGTTGACGATGGGGATGTTCAGTGCCTCGGCCACGTCGGTCAGCGCGCTGCCGGCGCACGAGCGGTTGACGCCGCCGCCCGCCACGAAGAGCGGCTTGTGCGCGCTGGCGAGCAGCGAGAACAGGCTCTCCAGCTTGCCCGGCGCCGGGCCCATGGGGAAGGCCGGGAAGGTCTTGCACTCGGGCTCGGCATGCAGCGAGATGGTGGCCGGGTCGATCTGCGCGAGCAGCATGTCCTCGGGGACCTGCAGGTGCACGGCGCCGGGCGTGCCCGAGCAGGCCACGCGGAAGGCGCGGCGGATGATCTCCGGCAGCTTGTCGGCCGTCTTGATCTGGATGGACATCTTGGTCACGGGTTCGAAGAGCCGCGCGCAGTCCAGCTCGGTGATCATGCCGCGGCCTTCGCCGGGCAGCGGCAGGTCGATGGTCAGCAGGATCACGGGCACCGACGAAGCGTTGGATTCGGCCAGCGGCGGCAGCGAGTACATGGCGCCGGCGCCCGACGGGCATTCGAAGATGCCGGGCTTGTCGGTGAGGCGGGCGTAGGCGTCGGCCATGAAGCCGGCCGAACGCTCGTCGCGGGCCATCACGTGCTCGATCTCGCCCTTCTTGCGCTGCAGCGCTTCATAGAACGGGACGTTGGTGTCGCCGGGAACGCCGAACAGCACATCGACGCCGTAGTTGATCAACATTTGAACGAGAACGTCTGCACCTAGCATGGGAGGGGATTCCTGATGGAGAAAAGAAGTGGGCAAGACAGTCCGGGGCGGCGGGCGCCGCCCCGGAAGAAGGCTCAGGCGAGCGCCGGCTCGCGCTCGGCGGTGACCGCCAAACTGCGGTAGTAGTGGCCCACCTTGGTGTCGAGGAAGGCACCGAGCGGCACGTGCTCCTGCCCGACGAAGCCGCGCTGCGGCAGCTGTCCCTTGAGCAGCAGTTCGAACACACCGACCACGCCGGCGGCGGTCGTCAGTTCGATGGCGGTGCGTGGCTTGCCGCGCAGCGTGGCGCCGAAGACCCGGGCCACGCGAGTCTGCTGCTCGAAGCGGCCGTCGCGCATGCCCGAGGCGGAGGCGAAGAGGATGACCACGTCCTCGCGGCTGTGCGGCACCGCATGCTCCAGCACGTCGCGCAGCAGGCCGCGGCGCTCGATCAGGCGCAGGTCGTGCAGCAGGAAGCTCATCGCGTCGCGGTGGCCGGGATAGCGGATGGTCTTGTAGTCGAGGTTGCGGACCTTGCCCTTGAGCGTTTCGCAGAGCGTGCCCAGCCCGCCTGAGGTGTTGAAGGCCTCGAAGGCCTCGGCGTCCAGCGTGAAGGTCTCATGGCCTTCGAGCGGCTGCACCGACAGCAACTGGCCGTTGACGATGGCGTCGCAGGGGTTGCAGTACTCGTTGATGACGCCGTCGATGCTCCACGTGAAGTTGTAGCGCAGGCTGTTCGTGGCATTGCGGGTCAGCGCGCCCACGCGCAGGCGCAGGTCGTACAGGTCGTCGAAGCGCTGGGCGAGGTCGCCGCCCAGCATGCCGATGACGCCGGGCGCCAGGCCGCTTTGCGGCATCAGGACGGAGCGGGCGTCCTGGCCCAGCGCCAAGATGGCGCGGGTGGCCGCGACGTCTTCGGTGAGGTCGAAGTAGTGGGCGCCCAGGCTGGCGGCGCAGGTGGCCACCTTGGTCGCCAGGAAGTAGGGCAGGGCGTTGATGACCACCGTGTGCTCGGCAATCATGGCCTTCAGCGCGGCGTCGTCCTCGACGTCCAACTGGACGCGCCGGACCAGCGGATCGTGCTGCAGGTCCAAGGGCGACGGCTTCGCGTCGCACAGCGTGATGGGAAGGTGGTGGTATTCGGCCACCATGTCGGCCACGGTGGCGCCGACCTTGCCTGCGCCGAGAACCAGCACTCTGGTTGCATGCATGTATGTCATGAATTGCTCCTCGAACTCTGAAGAAGATGTTGGAAGCGTAGGCGTGAATGCAGGCATGCGTGATTGCGCATTTCGACGTCAACGTGGCACAACACGTCAAAATGACGAGCCGATTGGTCTAAATGTCGATTTCAGAGCGTCGCGCGTGAGCCGTCGAATCGGCCCCGAGGGCTGGGCGTCAAGACGGCTGACTGTGCGATACAAGGAGCGCGGCGGTGCCGTGTGCAGCCGAGATCTCCCGCCGGTGCCTCGGCTGCGCGTCAACAGTTGAGCAGCTTCTTTGCCTTCACCCTCGGATCGGTGCCAATCACATGGCCGCCCTGTCTTGTGAAGCAGACGCCATCAGCGCATTGGTACTTCGGATCTTGGAGCACCTCTCCCGGCGCATCGCCGATCTCGCAGCGCAGTTCGGCGAAGTCGAACTCGGCGTAGTTCTGCACGCGGGCGCTGGTGTTGTACCAAATACCTGATGAGCCGCTGCGTACCTCGATGGGATAGATCGGATAGCTGGACGCACCCAGGGCCGCCACGAACACCTGGCCGCGGGCGCCGTCGGCCAGTGCCAGGGTGGTCCCGCGTAGTCCACGAACAGCTTCTCGCCGGCGCGGTGCTGCTGGCGCATGGAGAGCTTGAGCGTCCTGGCGTAGCGCTTGTAGTGCTCGCAGAACTGGGTGAAGCCCCAGGTGCGCGCGCCGGGGTGGGCGGCGCGGTATTCCTCCCACAGCAGCGTCAGCGTCACGCCCTTGCGGCGCAGCTCGACGTGCACGCGGGCGAAGTCGGGCTGGGCCACGCGGCGCTGCTCGGCCGAGGTGCCGAACAGGCGCCGCTGCAGTTCGGCCTGGCCCAGCGGCTCGACGGACTCCCAGCGGTTCAGGCCCGCAGCGCTGGCCAGCGCCACGTACTTCGCCACCACGCCCTTGGAGACCGACAAGCTCCGGGCGATTGCTTCATGCGACAGGCCGCCGTGCAGCTTCAGTCGCAGTACATCCCTGATCATGCGTATGTCCATCGTTGGCGGTGCCATCGGCGCTCCGGCTAAAGGCCGGCAGCCTATGGCGCCGCGGGTCAGTCATACGCAACCCTTTCATTCCCTCCAGACCTCGCCGGTCACGGCTCCGGATCACTCGGTCACGATCCCGAAATCGCCGGTCACGATCCCGGAACGGGCGGTCACGATGGGCCGAAATACGCACGCGACGCAACCGACTATATGCAGGTCGGGCGCATTTCCGCGTGTACAGCACGTAGGTCGGATGGTTGCTCGCACTCAATCCTGAAAAGGAGATTTTCAAATCTGCTTGTTGTTAGCTGGTGGGCATAATTTTAAATTTGGCTTCTTTTTTCGGGGTATCGCTGCCGTCCAAACTCCATCTGAGATGCAAGAGTTCATTACACGCCGCCCACCGCTTGCGGCCGCGACAGCGAGCTACGCCGCTCTGGGCGCAACCTTCGAGATGCACACCGAGGCTGGTATGGCATGGTTGCACCGCGCAATGCTCCCGACGCCGCGGTGCATTCCGTACAGGACCGTCTGATACAGGCCATGAACACGCCGGAGTCCAAGGCTGCGCCGATCAACTTGAGGTGGTGTTTCGGGTCTAGGATTCCGCGGAGCTTCGCAGGATGCTCGAATCAGGCGGCAGCAGTGGGCAAAAATTGTAAAAAGAATGGGAACCACCTTGGACGCGTCACCCGTTTCCGTCTAATCTCCGGAGCTATCCAACATCTGCTCCTGCAGCGGCTCGACTCGCGTCTTTATTTCCACCTGATCTCCATGACAGACGTTGAAGCACTTCTTCAAAACTACGGTAAGGCCTTTCTTGACAAGGCTTATAACCAACTGAATTGGGCAACTAATGCCGAGACCGTTCTTGGGCGGTTCGCTGCCTGCAGTCAATTGGCCAGGGACCGCATCGGTGCTCCGCGAATTTGTAGCTACGGCGATTCTGCTGTCGAGAATCTCGAATTATTCCAGGCCAAGAAAGGCAACGCCCCAATTTACATCTTTATCCACGGTGGGGCTTGGCGAGAAGGGGATGCTCATCAATATAGTTTTCTTGCCGAGGCGCCAATGGCCATGGGGGCACATGTGCTCATTCCTAATTTTGCGAACGTGTTGAATACCGGTGGCGATTTGGTGCCTATGGTGGATCAGGTCGCAGAGAGCATTGCTTGGGCCTACAAGAACGCGGCCTCCTTTGGAGGCGACAAGACAAGGATTTATGTTTCCGGTCACTCCTCGGGCGCGCACCTTGCGCTGCCGCGCTGACGAAGAATTGGCAGCGTTACTTTGGAGTGCCGGACGATGTCGTCAAGGGAGCGGTTCTTATTAGCGGGCTCTATGATTTGAAGCCCGTGCGCCTGTCGTCGCGCAGCGCATACGTGCGATTCGATGATGAAGTCGAACATCGGCTGAGTCCGATGCGCCATCTTGACAGGATTCGTTCGCCGTTGGTGGTCATTTATGGCACGAACGAATCGCCTGAATTCATTCGGCAGTCAAAGGAGTTCTCGGAGCTCGCGGCCGCGCGAGGAAAGCGGGTGCAACTGCTCGCAGCAAAAGGCTACAACCACTTCGAAGTGCTCGAGACACTGGCCAGTCCTTTCGGCTTGGCGGGCCGCGCTGCGCTTGCCCAGATTGCTTCTTCGTAAGGCCGTAATGGCGGCGCCAAGGGATTTCTGCTCCGTCAGTCTCTCGCCTTGTGCGCGACAAGCTAGCGGTGTGCCTTTTCCTCTCGCATGCTAGCGCGGTGCCTGATCACTCCTGATTGACCCCCCGCTCCACCGGCGGCCTGCCCTATGGCGATTCAGCGTACGAAATACATTGGACTCGATCGAACGCTCCGCCTGCGGCAGGTGAGGGAGGAATGATGGGTCGATGGTGCTTTTTTCACAGGATCCATTGCTATCGAAGGCGAACGGGTGATTGCCCCTCCGATGAACCGCGAGATCCTAAAGGACGGGGTGCAGCGCGACAATTATCAGGCAAAATGCCCAAAAAACATGGAATTCGCAACCGCCCAAACTCCAGTTCCATTTGCCGCCCGAAACCTTAAATGATGCTGCACCTGCGCAAAGCATAAAAGTCGCACCCAGCCAAGCTGCGTATGGTAACAGCAGGTTGAATATAAGTCCCACGGCTGAGATTACTTCGATAAGGAGCGACAAGGCGACGAACAACCTGACGGGGTGTAAACCTGCCGCTTGAAAAACGCCTTCAACGGTTTTCGTTGCGGTGAATTTGGCTATGCTGTGCGGAATGAAGATCAGCCCGCAGATGATCGCCAACTGCCTGACGGGGTCTGAGAGAGAATGGAAGTCCATTTTTTCTTGGCTGAATTCTGCCAATCCTTGTGGAGGTTAATAACATGCACCGTGCGCGTTCCGATTGGAACTCGCGCAAGTGCTGATCAATATTTTATTGATCCCCGACGACGGCTACGGCGGACACCTCGATCATCATTCCGACGAAAGGCAGGCTATGTACCGTAATAGATGTGCTCGCAGGGAAATTTCCTTCCGGCCAAAATTCATGTCGGATCGGAATGAGCGATTCCAGAAGTCGAGGATCAGTGAGATAGACAGTGATGCTGACTACGTCTTTCATGCTGCCACCGGCACGCTTCGCGGCTGCATCGATGGCTCGGAAGATGACCCTCGCCTGGCCTTCGAAGTCGCCAGCCATGGACTTCCCTTGCTCATCCTTGATGCCGACCTGCCCAGAAATCCAGACAGTCTTGCCGCCCTGGGTGGCAACCCCATTGGAATATCCCCGTGGCTGTCCGGCGTCAGTTTTGAAATAGTCTCGTGCGCTTGCCGCTGAAGCTAGAAAAAGAGAGCCGCATACTAATGCGGCCAATCCATCGCGAAATTTCATCATGGGAACCTTGCTTAATTGGCGCGAAATGACATCTTCCGCTCGCGAGTGGAAAAGGATCGCTCGCGGGTACTTTCAAATTCGCCGCTTGGTGTAGCCGTATGAGTTCATGCCGGGGGCTCATCTAGGTAGATAAGCGAACGAAGCCCGGCATGAATTGAGCGGGCGGTCAACTTTGAGCGTCCGCAACTGGCGGTGCTGCCCAGTCGAGCGCCTTGGAACTGTAAGGCGACGCGAGTGCGGAGGGGACTAGTTGCCGATATTGATCAAGAACTGTTTTGGTCTTCAGTCAGTCCGCCATCGCACTCTTGTCAATCCTTGACTGTGGCAATCGCCTCGATTTCCACGCGGGCTCCCATCACCAACCCAGCGGCTTGAAAAGTTGTACGCGCGGGAGGGTCAATTGGGAAGTACTCGCTGAACACTTGGTTCATGGCCGGCATTTCCGCAAGATCGACGATATAAATGACAACCTTGTGCACGTCCTGAAGTGACGATCCGGCGGCCTCCAGAACGGATTTGAGGTTTTCGCACACGTGCCGCGTTTCCGCTGCGATCCCGCCTGTGGCGATCTGCCCCGTGGCTGGATCCATGCCGAGCATGCCGGAGGTGTAGACCCAGTTATCCACCTTGATCGCTTGGGAAAGCGGCACCTTCACTGGGGGCACCTTGCTCGTATGGACGACGCTTCTCTTCATGTGTTGAACTCCGGTTAGTTTAAGTAAATTGCCCCGAAAGGCGCTGGAGCACTTGCGTGCGAAAAGAGGAACCGCCTATTCCGGTCGCACGCCTTCGAAGGCGCGCTGCAGCAGTTCGCGAATTTCTCCGCGCTGGGCGCGCCCGATGGGGCGAGGATTCCAATAGGGGTTCGATACGGCGAGTTCTGATGCTGCGTCCAGATCGTCACTGCGCATGCCAATGTCCTTCAATGCGATCGGCGCGCCATTTGACTGCGCAAGATCGAAGAGTCCTGCTGCAGCACTGCCCCCTTTTCGACCCAGCGCTCGGTTGATGCGATCTGCAGCGTGCGGCGCAGCGCTCGCGTTGAACGCTATGACGTGCGGCAGCACAACGGTATGCACTTCGGCATGAGGCAGATTGAAACTGCCTCCCAATGTATGACAAAGCTTGTGGTGCAGAGCCATTCCAACGGCCCCCAATACGGCTCCGCACAGCCAGGCGCCGTACAATGCGTCACTGCGAGCCGCAGCATCGTCGGCGTGCTCACGTACCGTTGGTAGCGCCTCGGCCAGCGCCCGGATGCCCTCTTCGGCCATCAGGCTCATGACCGGATTGCCGTTCTGAGCGTACAAGCCCTCAGCTGCATGTGCGATTGCGTTCATGGCGCTGGTGACCGTCAATGCAACCGGCAGCGTGCGGGTCAATTCCGGGTCGTAGATCACGGCCCGAGGCAGTACGCGCGTACTTTTGCCGGTTCTCTTCAAACCGGCTTCCGTAATGCCGTAGATCGGCGTCATCTCGCTGCCTGCATAGGTCGTGGGGATCGCAAGAATCGCAAGATCCGATTCCAGCGCAATTGCCTTTCCCAGGCACGTCGTAGAGCCGCCGCCGATGGCAATGGCGCAATCCGCGTTCAAGCGGCGTGCGAGATCGCGAGCTTCGCGTGCCGTCTCGATGGGCACATGCATCACGGCCCGCGCATAAATCCCTGCAGCTCGGCCCCCGAGGCGGTCGGCCACAGCCCGCGCCTGGCCGGCTTGCTCCGGTGTTGAAAGGACGAGCGCGCGTTTGGCACCCAGCAAGTCAATCTCCCGCTCCAAATGCGCGAGGCTCCCTGCGCCGAACACCACGCGCGACGGCAGAGCGTTGTAGATAAAACTGTTCATTACGGCGCTTGGCTTTTGTCGGCGGCGGGCACGTGGTAGTCGACCTGATGCCGTGCGATACGTATGTTCTGCAGTTCTGCCTTCACACGCATGTGCTCAGGATGTTCAGCGTAGGCATCGAGTGCAGCTTGGGAATCGACTTCGCTGTAAAGCACGACGTCGCAAGAGTATGAAACACGACTGTGGTCGACGCCGATCTCAATGTGCCTTAGCCCGGGTATCCGGCCGCGAAGACTCTGGAAACTGTGTTGCAGTTGCTCCACATTGCGTTTCTTATCTTCCGGGCACCGTATGTACCAGCCCCGAGTCGGCATCCACACCGATGTGCGCCTTCATGCCGAAGTGCCACTGGTTGCCCTTCTTGCTCTGGTGCATCTCGGGGTCTCGCTTGCCATCCTTGTTCTTAGTTGAACTCGGCGCCGCAATGAGCGTGGCATCCACCACCGTGGCCACGTGGGCGAACTCCCAGCCTGCGCCGTCCACCGAGTCACGCCGGTTGCCCGTGACGCGGTGGCTAGGCCGCACGATGCGCCCGAGCTTCTTGGTGTCGATGTGCAGAAGCTCACCCGGTGCCTCTCGCTCGTAGCGCAGCGGCGCGCGGACGGGCTCGAGCGCCTTCAGGCTGGAAACACCCAGGCGGGCGAGCAGCCGGCACACCGTGGGCACGCTGCGCCCGACGATGCGAGCGATATGGCGCATGGGCATGCGCGAGCGGCGAAGCTGTTCGATGCGCTCGCACAGCCGTGCATCCAGGCAGGAGCGCGTGCGCAGGGGGCGTGAGCTGCGGTTCAGCAGGCCTTGTTCCCCCTGCTGCTCGAAGCGCTGCAGCCACTTGCTTGCGGTGCGTGGGCTGATACCCGCAGCCTCGGCTGCGGGTATCAGCCCCAGGGTGGCAATGCGCTGAACAAGCAACTTGCGTCCTTCGAAGGTCAATCTGGCATTCTTATGGCTGTTCACTCGGCAGGTCCCTCTGGTGACTGAAGCGTGGTAACTCCAGTCTCCCAGCCGCTGTCGGGTGAACAACCTATTGAGACATGACACCGAGCTCTTCATCTTCGAACCGACCTCCAACTCGTTGTTTTTTGGAGTCCGTACCCCCGCCCGTACCCCGATAAATTTGTAACCTTAAAAACGCCCTACCGATCAAGGTCCTGCACGCACTTTTCGATTCCGCCCCAGTCCCCGTGACCTTTGCGCCTTCACGACCGCCATGCCTTCCAAAGCCTCGTCTCCTTCCACTGCGCCGGCGCCGCGCAAGCGTCTGGCCCGCAAGGCTGCCGCCGCATCTGCGCCCGCGGTGGAGGCGGCCATGGACGAGGAATTCCCTGCGGACGAGGGCGGTGACGGCAGTGCCCGGCTGACCCAGGCCGAGCGCCGGGCGCTGGCCGAGCGGCGCATCCTGGACGCCGCGCTGGGGCTGGTCGCGCGCCGCGGCTCGGTGCGCATGACGCTGGCCGAAGTGGGCGAGGCGGCAGGCTACAGCCGCGGGCTGCCGGCGCATCGCTTCGGCAATAAGGGCGGGCTGTTGCAGCGGGTGGTGCTCAACATCGGCGCGCGCTTCGAGGCCCGGCGCCTTGCGCTGCCGCAGCACCGCCCGGGGCTGGATGCGGTGCGCAGTCTGGTCTCCACCTACTTCGTCCGCGACGACACCCGTTGGATCGAGACCCGCGCCCTGCTCGTGATGATGACCGAGGGCTTCATGGAGGACTCGGAGCTCAATCCCTACATCGGCGAGTACATCCGCAGCAGCATCTCGCGGCTGGAGCAGCACATCCGCGACGGCATCGCGCTGGGCGAGATCCGCGCCGACATCGACCCGACCACCGCCGCCACGCTGCTGCTCGGCGCGCTGCGCGGCGTGCTGCACCAGCGGCTGGTGCTGGGCGACCTGCGCCTGGACAAGGTGCGCGATCTGGCGATGCAGATGGTCGATCGCACGCTGGCGGTGAAGGACTAGCCGATTCCGCCATGCGGCGTTTAGCGTGACCCACCCGCCGGCGGCGTGAGGCGCTCAGCCGCCGCGCCCCGCCCGTGCGCGGGCCCAGTCGTCGGGACCCCAGGCCAGCAGGTCTTCGGCGCCGGAAGTGCGCAGGTGCTGGCCGCCGTCGATGGCGATCATCTCGCCGTTGATGTAGGCGGCACTGTCGCTGACCAGGAAGGCGGCCAGCTCGGCCAGCTCCGGCGGCCGACCGACGCGGCCCAGCGGATTGGCCGGGTAGGCAGCGCTTGCCCCCACACCCGGCGCCGCATTGGCAAACGCCCGCCCCGCCGTCGGGTCGAGCGCCTGGCCCGCGCCCGCCGTCGGAAAGGGCCCGGGGGCGATGGCCACGCTGCGAATGCCGTGACGGCCCCATTCCACGGCCAGGCTGCGCGTCATGGCCAGCAGCGCCGACTTGGCCATGGCCGAGGGCACGGTGAAGGCGCGGCCGGTGCGGGTGGAGGTCGAAAGAATGCTCAGCACCACGCCCGGCCGGCCGCTGTCGATCCAGCGTCGGCCCGCCTGCAGCGTGCAGTACAGCGCGCCATGCAGCGTGGGCCCCAGGATGGCGTCGGCCGCGCGAGCGCTCAGGCGTTCGGTCTGTGCGATGAAGGTGGCGGCGGCGTTGTTGACCAGCACGTCCAGCGGGCCTTGCTGCCAGGCGGCATCGAACATGGCGTCGACGGCGGCTGCGTCGCGTACATCGCAGGTCAGGGTCTGCACATGGGCGTCATGGCGCGCCACCAGTCCGTCGCGCGCGGCGGCCAGCACCTCGGCCCGGCGGCCGGACAACACCAGCTGTGCGCCCAGCGCCGCAATGCGTTCGGCCATGGCGAGCCCGAGCCCGGTGCCGCCGCCAGTGATGAGGATGCGCCGTCCGCGCAGCAGTCCGTCTTGAAGCATCGGGTGGTCCTTGGCCCGCGATCCGGGCGTTGTTGCGAAAGAGGAGGCGTGGGCGAGAGGTGTCGCGGGCTCACCGGCCGCTGAACTTCGGCGGCCGGCGCTCGGACATGGCCTGCACGCCTTCGCGGAAGTCCTCGCTGCGGAAGTGCGCGAACTGCATCTCGCTCTCGCGGGCCACGGCTTCGCGCAGTTGCGGCAGCAGGTCGCGCCGGAGCGTCGCGCGGGTGGCCTGCACGGCGATGGGCGCAGACAGCGCGATCTCTTGCGCGAGGGCGAGGGCTGCGCCACGCACGGCCTCGGGTGTGTCGGCCAGATCGTCGACCAGGCCCAGCGCCTGCGCCTGCGTGCCGTCGATACGCCGGCCCGTGTAGAAGAGCAGGGCCGCCTGCTGCGGACCCACCAGCCTCGGCAGCGTGACCGAGAGGCCGAAGCCGGGATGGAAGCCCAGCCGGTTGAAGTTGGCGCTGAAGCGGGCCTGCGGGCAGCTCACGCGAAAGTCCGCCGCCAGCGCCAGGCCCAGCCCGCCACCGATGGCCGGCCCTTGCACGGCCGCGACGATAGGCTTGCTGGTGGCGTAGATGCGCAGCGCTTCGGCGTAGATCGGGTTCAGCGCGCGCGGGCTGGCTGCCGCGGTGGCGTCGGTGTTGCCACCGAAGTTGGCACCGGCGCAGAAGGCCGTGCCTTGCGCCGCCAGCACCACGGTGCGGCAGTCGGCATTGGCTTCCAGGTCCTCGAGCGCATCGGCGATCGCGGTGATCAGCGGCACATCGAAGAAGTTGTGCGGCGGGCGGCGGATCTCGATGACGGCGACATGGCCGTCCATGTCGACGCCCAGTTCGGTGTAGCTGCGTGGGGGCATGAGGGTCTCGTTGCAACAGGGGGAGGGAAGGGCGGGTTCAGCCCGCGGCCGCCGCGGAGAACTGCCGCTGCGTCATCGCCGGCCAGAAGCCGGCCGCGCGGGCGCGGATGGCCGCCGCGCCCAGTCGCTGCGCCCACCAGGCGTCGGCGCCGTACGCCGCGCGCCAGGCCCACAGCCGGCGCGTGGCGAAGTGCAGCGCATGCTCGTGCGTGAAGCCGATGGCGCCCAGCACCTGGTGGGCGGTCGCGGCCACGCGGGTCGCTGCCTCGCCGCAGCGCACCTTGGCGGCGGCCACGCCGAAGCCCACCCGCGCTGCGCGGTCCGCCTCGCCGAGCTGGAAGTCCAGCCCCGCCGCGCGCACCGCCATGCGGGCCGAGGCCACATCGCCCGCGGCCTGCGCCAGCATCTGCTGCAGCGCCTGGTTCTTGCCGATGGGCCGGCCGAACTGCACGCGATCGTTGGCGTACTGGATGGCCTCGGCCAATGCCCATTCCATGGCGCCCACCATCATGGCCGCATGCAGCAGCGCCGCGGTGCTGCGCAGTGGCAGCGCGATGCCGAAGGCCGCGGCCGGCAGCACCGCCCGCACCGCGACGCCGGCCAGGCGCAGCCGGTCGGCGGGCAGGCCGGCCAGATCCAGGCCCGGCTCGCAGGTGAGGCCGGCCGCATCCTTCAGGTCCACCACTGCGATGTCGCCCTGCGGCAGTTGCACCAGCGCCCAGGCGGCATGGCGGCCCCAGGGCACGGCGGGCGCCTCGCCGCTCAGGTGGCGGCCGTCGGCCGTCAGGGCCAGCGTCTGGCCCGGCCCCGCATCGATCAGCGTGCCCGGTCCGGTCAGCGGCGCATGGCCTGCGCAGGCCAGCAGGGCCAAGCCAGCGGCCGTCTCGGCCAGCGGCAGCGGCACGCGGTGGCGACCCAGCTCTTCGAAGATCGGCAGCGCCTGGTCGGGGGTGAGGTCGAAGCCCTGCTCGCCCGCGGCCAGCGCAGCCGCGAAGCCGGCCTCTTCCACCTGCAGCCACAGTGCCTGCGGAAACTCGCCGGCCTCCACCTGCGTGTTGAGTGCGGCCCCGGCCGCATCGGCGAACAGGCGCGCGGCGCTGTCCTGGATCATCTGGTGGTCGTTGTTCATCGGAGGCCCATGCCTTTCGCGAGCATGCCGCGGAGGATTTCGCGCGTGCCGCCGCGCAGGGAGAAGGAGGGCGTGGCCAGCACCAGGTGCCGCTGCACGCGCGCCAGGTCGCTCTCGGGCGGCAAGCGGCCACCGAAGAGTTCGTGCGCCAGGTCGGGCAGGCCCTGCTCCAGCAGCGCGCCCTGGTCCTTGACGGCCGCTGCGGCGAGGGCGGGGTTCTGGCCCGCGGCCAGCATGCCGGCCACGCCCAGCGACATCTGCCGCAGCGTGGCGTACTGCGCCGCCAGGCGACCCAGCACCAGCTGGTGGTGCGGGTTGTCGGCATCGGCGGCGTCCAGCATCTCCAGCATGAGCTGCGTGCTGCTCATGTAGCGCTCGGGGCCCGAGCGCTCGAAGGTGAGCTCGGTCGTGACCTGGTGCCAGCCTTCGCCTTCGGCGCCGATCAGGTGGTGCGCGGGCACGGGCACTTCGTCGAAGGTGACCTCGTTGAACTCGTGCTCGCCCAGCTGGTTGACGATGGGCCGGATGGTCAGGCCGGGACTGCGCATGTCCACCAGGAACTGTGACATGCCCGCATGCCGGTCGGCGCTGGGTGGCGCGGTGCGCACCAGCGCGATCATGTAGTGGGCCTTGTGCGCGGCCGAGGTCCACACCTTGCGGCCGCTGATGCGCCAGCCATCGCCATCGCGCACGGCCCGGGTGCGGATGGAGGCGAGGTCCGAGCCCGAATCGGGCTCGCTCATGCCGATGCAGAAATGGCACTCGCCTTGCACGATGCGCGGCAGCAGCTCGGGCGCCAGCACCTCGGGCGAATAGCGCATCAGCAGCGGGCCGCTCTGGCGGTCGGCCACCCAGTGGGCCGACACGGGGGCGCCAGCGGCCAGCAGTTCTTCCAGCACGACGTAGCGCTCGAGCATCGAGCGCTCGCCACCGCCATAACGGCGTGGCCAGGTCATGCCGATCCAGCCCCGCTGGCCGAGCGCGCGGCTGAACTCGGGGCTGTAGCCCGACCAGTTGCGCGCCCGCTCATGAGGCGGCAGGTCGCCGAGCGTCTGCGCGAGAAAGTCGCGCACCTCGGCGCGCAGCCGCTCGCAATCGGGTGGCAGTTCGGCCGGACGGATGTCCAGGGCTTGCATGGCTTGTCTCCTTCGGAGGTGCGTGCCGGGCAGGAGCGTCCGGGTCAACACCTAAAGCAACTTGCTTGTTGGTCAACAAATATAAGTGCTAGAGTCCGCCCAGGCAAGCGAGGTCCACCCCGGGCCTACCCGGACTTGCGTGAATCCACAGCAACACAGACGGAGACATCCCATGACCCTTGAACGTCGCGCCTTCCTGGCTGCGCTGGGCGCCATCGGCGCCAGCGGAGCGCTGCTGGCCGCCAGCCCGGCCGCCCTGGCCCAGCCGGGCTTTCCCACCAAGCCGCTGCGCATCGTCGTGCCCTTCACCGCAGGCAGCGGTTCGGATTCGGACTCTCGCTTCTACGGCGACCTGCTCGGCAAGAAGCTGGGCCAGCCGGTGATCGTGGAGAACCGGCCCGGCGGCAGCGGTCTGATCGCGGTGCAGTCGGTCAAGTCGGCCCCGGCCGACGGCTACAGCATCCTCCTGGCCAGCAACTCGCCCATGTCGGTCAACCCGGCCGTGATGAAGAACCTGCCCTACGACCCGTTCAAGGACTTCAAGCCGCTGGTGGGCTCGGCCGTCGGCCCGGCCGCCTTCGTGGTGAAAGGCGATTCGCCGGCGCACAGCATCCAGGACGTGGTGGCCGCGGCCAAACGCGAGAGGCGGCCCATCGCGGTGGGCAACTATTCGGCGGGCTATCAGCTGGTGGCCGCGTGGTTGGGCACCGCCTCCGGCGCGCAGATCAACCACATCAACTACAAGGGCGGCTCGCAGATGGTCACGGACGTGATCGGCGGCCAGCTGGAAGTGGCCATCGTCGACCCGTCCGCCTTCGTCGAGATGCAGAAGGAAGGCCGCGTACGCATGCTGGCGGTCACCGGCGCCAAGCGCATGGGCACGCTGCCCGCGGTGCCCACCATGATCGAGAGCGGCTTTGCCGACTTCGAGACCTACGTCTGGAGCTCCTTCTTCGTGCGCAGCGAGACGCCCGCCGACATCACCCAGAAGCTCATCGGCGCGTTGGCCGAGGTGATGGCGCAGCCCGAGGCCGTGGCCTACCGCCAGCAGCGCGGGGCGGACTTCCTGGACCTCAAGGGCGACGACATGCGCAAGTTCCAGCAGCGCGAGTACGAGCGCTTCAAGCGCGTGGCCGAAGCGGCCGGCCTGGTGCAGCAATGACGATGACCCGGCCGGCAGACGCCTTGGGCCCGCCGGCCTTTTTTCCTTCGATTCCATGAAGCCTTCCGAGCAGACCCCTTCCTCCGCCAGCGGCCCGCTGGCCGGCCTCCGCGTCCTCGACCTCACCGCCGTCGTGCTGGGCCCGCTGGCCACCCAGATCCTGGGCGACCAGGGCGCGGACGTGATCAAGGTCGAAAGCCTGGAGGGCGACCTGATGCGGGCCAACGGCGTGTCGCGCCACCGCGGCATGAGCTCGATCTACCTCAGCATCAACCGCAACAAGCGCTCGCTGGCGCTGGACCTCAAGCGCCCCGAGGGCGTGCAGGCCCTGCTGCGGCTGGCGGCCACGGCCGATGTGTTCATCCACAACATGCGCGTGCCGGCCATCGAGCGGCTGGGCCTGGGCTACGAGGCGCTGCGCCGCGTGCGGCCCGACATCGTGTACTGCGTGGCCACCGGCTACCAGGAGGGCGGCGCCTTCGCCGGCAAGCCGGTCTTCGACGACATCGTGCAGTCGGGCTGCGGCCTGGTGGACCTGAACCTGCGCGACGGCGCGCAGCCGCGCTACATGCCCACGCTGGTGGCCGACAAGGCCGCGGGCCTGATGGTGGCGCAGGCCGTGACGGCCGCGCTGCTGCACCGTGCGCGCAGCGGCCAGGGCCAGTATGTGGAGGTGCCGATGTTCGAGGCCATGACCGCCTTCACCCTGGTCGAGCACCAGGGCGGCCATGCCTTCGAGCCGGCCACTGCGGAGCCCGGCTACGCGCGGGTGCTGGGTGGCGGGCGGCGACCCATCGCCGTGCGCGACGGCCATGTGACGGTGCTGCCGTACTCGCCCGCCCATTGGCAGGCACTGTTCGAGCGCACCGGCCACGCGGCCCTGCTGCAGAAGTACGGCCCCATGGACCGCAGCCAGCTCAATGCCCGTGTGCGCGAGCTGTATGCCGACCTGGCTGCCGTGGTGGCCGACATGGACTGCGACGCCTGCCTGGCGCTGTGCGAGGCGCTGGACATCCCGGCCACGCGCATCTATGCGCTCGACGAACTGCACGAGCATCCGCAACTGGTCAGCGTCGGCCTGTTCGAGACCCACGAGCATCCCACCGAAGGCCCCACGGTGCAGGTGCGGCCGCCCGTGCGATTCGGCAGCACGCCGGCCCGCATCGCGCGCCTGGCGCCGGCCCTGGGTGAGCATTCGGCCGAGGTGCTGCGCGAGGCGGGGCTGACGGACGAGGAGATCGCGGCCTTGAATGCTGCCGGTACCGTGAAGCAGGCAGCCTGAGTGACCTTGGGGCAGCTGGACCTGCGACCTGCTCTTCGGGGCCACGCCAGACCCCGGCAGCCGCCTACTGCACTGCTTCCTCCGCCCGCCGCTTCATTCCGGGCGTCAATGCTGTCGTTCGTGACGGCAGGGGTTGTGCGCCGCGGGTGCCGCTGCGTTCGATGTCGGCAATGAGCATCTTCATTTCGGCAATCTCCCGCACCTGGGCCTCGATGATGCCGTCGGCCAGCTTGCGCACCCGCGGGTCCGCGGTTCGGGCACGGCTGCTGGTCAGCACCGCGATGGAGTGATGCGGAATCATGGCGCGCAGGTACGCCAGATCGTTGACGGTGGCCTGGGACCTGACGAGGCCCAGTCCCGCCATGAACAGCACGAAGGCGATGCCCATGCCGCCAGATTCATCCGCCTGTTCGGGTACATGTTCCACATGAACCCCATCATGACGGCGGTCATGAGGCCGCCCATGATCAGTGCCATGAACACTCGGGTCCAACTGAACAGCACATGGTCGAGTTGATAGGTGTTGAGATACATCGCGCCCCAACCCAGGACGGTCGATGTGGCCACCATCGCCCAGAAGCGCCCGTAGCGGCCTTTCTTCATCGAAGGCATCTGGTGCTCGCGGCTCGGACCTTGCTCGGCATCTGGGCGCCCGGGGTTGGGCGGTGTTCGGATATCCATAACGGCCTCCAGCGCAAGTGAGTGGATGCGACATGCGGGGCCAGGGTACGCCGCCCGATCACCGGCCTTCGTAGTCCCGCTCCTCATGCGCCGACGGACGTGGTGCGGAAGAGGCATCTGGGCAAGTGCGATGGTGAAGGGCCCCGTTGCGGCGGTGATGCCGCGCGTCGCCGCAGGACCGCGGCTCGGCCGCTTCCATCATCGAGGCGCTGGCGTGTTGGCCTCGGCGGTGGTGGCGCTGCCGATCTCCTGCACCATCGCCGGAGAGCTGGAGCCCGAGGCCATGGCCGAGGCAAAACGGGAAGACGGCAAGGTCAGCTGAGCGCGGGCTTCAGCCGGCGATCGGCGTCGCGGCGGGCGCCTCGATGTCCACCTCGAAGTTCTCGAGGAAGCGGCTCACCATCATGTAGAAGCCGATCACGAGCGTCAGCTCGGCCACGAGGGCGGGCGAGAGTTGCTGGCACAGGGCGTCGAACATCGCATCGGGTGCCTTGACGTGCGCCACCACCTGGTCGACGTAGTCCAGCACCATGCGCTCGGTGGCGTCGAGCGCGCCCGTGTCGGCGCCGATCTCCAGGGCCGCCACCTTGTCGTCGGCCAGACCCACGTTGCGTGCCACCCGCCGGTGCTGGTGCACTTCGTAGCTCGACCCGCACAGCAGGCCGACGCGCAGGATGGCGATCTCGCGCAGTCGCGAGTCCAGCCGGTTCTCGCGCAGGATGGCGCCGCCCAGTGCCAGGAAGCCTTCGGCGACCTTGCCGGCATGCGGCAGCATGCGGTAGAGGTTGAGCGGCGGGCGCGAGCCGATCAGCTGGCGGTAGTTGTCGGAGGCTTGGTCGAGATCGAAGTAGGGAACGCGGGCCATGGTGTGGTGTGGGGTTGAGCCGCATCGGCGGGCGGGCGGCCGATGCAATGGGCAGTGGGCGATGCGCAGTGGGCAGAGCGCTCAGCGGCTTTCGGCGCTGGTGCTGGCGATGAGTGACTTGTAGAGGGTGACCTCGTCGACCATCATCTTCTGGATCGCGGGCATGTCGTCGAGCATGGGCTCGGAGCCATTCGCCCGCAGGAAGGCCGGGTAGTCGGGGCCGTGGAGCACCCGCTTGACCGCAGCCATCAACTTCTCGGTGATGGGCGCCGGCGTCTCGCTGCGAACCAGGAAGACGTCCCAGCTGTAGTAAGAGAAGTCGGGCACCCCGCTTTCGGCCACCGTGGGCACGTCCGGGTAGTTGGGGTGACGCGTGGTGCCCGTCACCGCCAGGGCGCGGATCTTGCCGGACTTGATCAGCTCCTGCGTGGCCGTGGCATCGCCGTAGCCGATGTCGATGCGGCCGGCCGCCAGGTCGGGCAGCGAGGCGGGATAGCCCTTGTAGGGCACGTTGCGCAGCTTGATGCCGGCCAGGTTGGCCAGCCGCTGCGAGGTGAGGTAGTAGCCGTCGGAGTAGGTGCCGATGGTCAGCGGCTCGGGCTTGACCTTGCCCACCTCGATCATCTGGCGGATGGTGGTGAACCTGGAGTCGGGCGGCACCGTCAGGATGGCCGGCGCGCGCAGCATGCCGCCGACGAGCTTGAAGTCCTTGAAGGGGTCGTAGGGCAGGCTCTTGCCGTAGGCGACCGGAATGGTGATGCCCGACGAGCTGCCCACCAGCAGCGTGTAGCCGTCGGCGGGTGCCAGGCGCACGGCCGAGAAGGCGATGACGCCATTCGCCCCGGGCCGGTTGTCGACCACCACCGGCTGCCCCAGTTCCTTGCCCAGCGCATCGGCGAAGTTGCGGGTGCTGGTGTCCAGCCCGTTGCCCGCCGGGAACATCAGGATGATCTTGAGCGGCCGATCGGGAAAGGTCCCGCCCTGGCCTTGCGCCTGCGCCCGCGCCGGCGCGGCGGCCATCAGGCCGGCGCCCAGCAGCAGGCCCGTGACAGCGCCCAATGCGCGGCGGCGGGGCGTGCGAAGAAGGTGCGTCATCGCGGAATCCTTTCGTGGGTTCAGTGCACAGGGCCCGAGGGCGGGTTGGTGGTGGGGAGCGCGTCGGCGGTCCGCATGGACGCCAACAGCGTGTCGTAGCCGGGCTCGAGCTCGATGTCCATGGACTGCAGGAAGCGCCCCACGCACACGTAGAAGCTCGCCGTGAGCACCAGCTCGACCACGGCGGCATCGTCGAAGCCGCTCTGCTTCAACTGCTGCACCGTGGCGTGCGATGCCGCGGGGCCGCGCGTGACCTCGTCGGCCAGCTGCAGCACCGCGCGTTGCGGGCCGTCGAACAGGGCCGATGCCTGCCAATCGGAAAGCGCATCGATCTGTAGCTGGCTCACGCCGGCCTCGAGCGCCATGGGCACGTGGTGGGCCCATTCGTAGGCAGTGCCGGAGAGCTGCGCACCGCGCAGGATCAGCAGCTCGCGCAAGGGCCGTGGCGTGTGGGCGTTCTGCCGCAGCGGCCAGGCGAAGTCGAGCCAGCCACGGAACATGGCCGGCGCCGTGGCCAGCACGCGGTAGAGGTGCGGCATCGGAAAGTCCGGGCCGCGGGCCTGGCGCACTTCGTCGAAGAGGGCGGCGGCCTGTGGATCGGCCGGGTGTTCGGGGAGGAGGGGGATGCGGGGCATGGGGCTGGATGGCGATGGGGCAGGGGTGAGCTCAGCCGGCCTTGGCCTCGCGCTCGTCGGGCTTCAGGCCCGGCGAGGGCGCCTTGCCGGCGGTGGCCCCGGCATCCACGGGCAGGATCACGCCCGTGACCCAGCGTGCCTCGTCGCTGGCGAGGTAGGCCACGGCCTGGCCCACGTCCCAGCCGGAGCCTTCGGTCTGCAGCAGCGAGCGCATGCGCCGTTCCTCGCGCACCTCGGGCGTCATGCGCCCCGCGACCA
Organism: Pseudacidovorax sp. 1753; assembly: GCF_040544975.1. Classification (NCBI taxonomy): domain Bacteria; kingdom Pseudomonadati; phylum Pseudomonadota; class Betaproteobacteria; order Burkholderiales; family Comamonadaceae; genus Pseudacidovorax; species Pseudacidovorax sp. 1753. Next base: position 177,468 of record NZ_JBEPKY010000010.1, read on the forward strand.
TGGGCGTGTAGACCATGCCCGGTGCCACGCAGTTGACGCGGATGCCTTCCGTGCCGTGGTGCGCGGCCATGGCCCGCGTCATGTTGACCACGGCCCCCTTGGAGGTCGGATAGAGCAGGGCGGGCGTGCCGCCCATCAGCCCCGCCACCGACGCGATGTTGACGATGGCGCCGCGGCCCAGTTTGCGCATCTCGGGGATGGCGTAGCGCGCCATCAGCATCATCGAGGTCACGTTGATGCGCAGCGCACGGTCCCACTCTTCCAGGTCCAGGTCAACCGCGCTGCCGCCGGGGCCGCCGATGCCGACGTTGTTGATCAGGATGTCGACGCGGCCCCAGGCTTCCACCGCCGCGGCGACGGCCTGGCGGCAGGCCTCGGCCTGGGACACGTCGCATGCCAACGTGATCGCCTGCCCGCCCTCGGCCGCGATGGTGCGCTCGGTCTCGCGGGCGGCATCGGGCTGCAGGTCGAGCAGCAGCACGCGGGCGCCGCGGCGCGCCAGCAGGATGGCGGCCGCGCGGCCGTTGCCCACGTCGGCGGTGCGCGAGCCGGCGCCGGTCACGATGGCGACGCGGCCATCCAGGCGGCTGCTCGCGGGTTGGGAATGGTCGGCGGCGCCGAAGGGGGTCGGAGTGGTGTTCACGCGGGGCCTCGGGGCCGATGGCCCATGGAGTGATGACCCCAGCGTAGGTCTGCGCGCAACCGCACAAGAAGAGCGTTTTCCCCAGGGTGAAACGTTTCACCGTGAGGTGTATTGAGTACCGCGGCCCGAATGCCGGTGGACTCAGGTGCGCGGGGTGCGTGCGCGGCGAAGAGGCAGCGTGGGAGCGGGCCCGGTCGACTCGCGCGCCACGAAGCGGGCGGGCGCCATGGCCTCGCGCGGTTGCGCGGGCGGGTCACCGCGCATGCGTTTCAGCAACATGTTCACGCCGGCCTCGGCCGCGATCTCGTGGTCGATGGCGATGCTGCTGATCGAAGGCCGGTGATGGCGGGCAAAGTCCGGGTCGCCCAGGCTCACGATGGAGACGTCGCGCGGCACCTGCAGGCCCAGCGCTTCGGCCGCGTTGAGCGCATCGGCCAGCACGCTGGTGCCGGGGGTGATCAGCGCCGTCGGCCGGTCGGCGGGGCGCAGGAGGCGCAGCACTTCGTCATAGGCCGGGCTGGTCGATGAGCCCAGGCGCACGACCCGCTCAGGGCGAAGCGCCAGACCGGCGGCTTCGAGCCCGGCCTTGAAGCCTTCGAGGCGCCGACGCATGGGCCGGTTGGGCACATCGGCGATGAGCAAGGCTACGTCGCGGTGCTGCAGTGCGGCCAGGTGCTGCACGGCGTCGTGCAGGCCGCGCAGATGGTCGAACAGCACGCGGTCGTGCGCCACGTCCATGTCGCGGTCGAGGATGACCACCGGCAGGCCGAGCTTTTCCATCGTCTCCAGCAGGGCCGGATCACGCTCGTTGCCCGGCGCGACGATGGCGCCGTCCATGCGGCGGCTCTGGAACATCGACAGGATCTCGCGCTCACGCTGCAGGTCGTTCAGGCTGTTGGCCAGCAGCACCATGTAGCCGGCCTTGTGTAGCTTGGTCTCGAAGGTCTGATAGAGCCGCGCATAGAGCGGATTGGCCACGTCGGTGAACATGCAGCCCACGGTGCGCGAACTGCGCGAGCGCAAGGCCTGCGCCGTCTGGTCCGGCGAATAGTCCAGCTCGCGCATGGCGCGCTCCACCCGCGCACGCACTTCGTCGCCGACGTTGCCGGCCTTGTTGATGACCCGCGACACGCTGCCCAGCGACACGCCCGCGAACGCCGCCACGTCCTTGATGCTGGCGCGTTTGGCGTGGTGTTTCATGAGCAGGTGAGGGACGCTGGAGCGGGCGGATTCTAGGGGTCGGCTCTGGGGTCGACGGCCGCTGCCATCAGCGCGCTTCGCTGTCGGCGGCCAGGGCCAGTTCGGTCAGCTCGAACAGCAGCGGCACCAGCTTGCGCTCGATCTTCGGCGCACCCATCTGCGTCGACGAGCCCGCGCAATTGAAGCTGAGGATGCCGTGCGCCGGCAGGTGCACCGCCCGCGCCACGCCCACCACGTCGGCCACCCATGAGGCCTGGCACCAGCCATGCATCTGGTGGCGCTGTACGCCCGCTTCGATCTGCGCGCGCAAGGCGGCGCGGTCGCCCGTGTGGCGCGCGAGCAGGTGGGTGATCTGCGTGGCCCGTGCTTGCGCCGGCATGCAGGCCAGCGCGGCCGTGCCGAGGGCGGTGTAGGTCATGGGAATGCGCACGCCCGGCGCAATGTGCATCAGCGTTTCGCGCCGCGCGCGGCGGAAGGTGTCGACGTAGACCATGTCGTCGCCGTCGGGGGCGGCCAGGCTCACGCTCACGTTGTGGCGTTCGGCGGCCTCTTCCATGCGGGCCAGCACCTGCTGCCGCACGGATGCCATCGCCTGGAAGGTCGCAAAGCCCAGGCTGATGCAGGCTGCCGTGGGCGCGTAGCCGCCCGCGCCCGGCAACTGCCGCAGCAGGCCTGCCTCGACCAGCGCCCCGGTCATGCGGCTGACCGTCGACGGCGCCAGGCCGCTCAGCTCCGCCAGGGCGCCGTTGGTCAGGACGGGAAAGCCGGGCCGGAAGGCCTTGAGCAATGCCAGGCCGCGGCGCAGGGTCTGGTTGGTGGCGGTGTCGGTGCGGTCGACGGGCTTGCGAGGTCGCAAAGAGCAGCTCCTGGGTGCGGGGTGCCAGCGGGAGTTTTCCATTCTATGGAAATGACTGCCGCGGGCCCGGTTGAGAAAGACGGGGCTGCCGCCCATGATCGACAGCGGTCGGCAACAACAACGGAGACATCGTCATGCCCCAGCATTCCTTCACGCGCCGCCGGTGGCTTGCATTGCTTGGCAGTGCCGGCCTCGCGGCCACCCAGGCGACGGGCGCCCTCGCGGCGACGGAGCCCTTCCCCTCGCGTCCGCTCAAGCTGGTGGTGCCCTTTCCGCCGGGCAGCGGCACGGACATCGCGGCGCGGCACTTTGCGCGGCTGCTCGGGGAGATGTCGGGCCAGCCCGCCATCGTCGAGAACAAGCCGGGCGGCAATGGCTTCATCGCCGTGCAGATGGTGCTGAATGCGCCGGCCGATGGGCACACGGTGCTGCTCGGCAGCAACTCGACCCTGGCGACCAATGCCGCGGCCTTTCGCAAGCTGCCCTACGACCCGCTGGTCGACCTCGCGCCGATCTCGTTGCTGGTGGGCGCGCCCGTGATGCTGGTGGTGCCGCCGACGTCGCGCTACCGCACCGTGGCCGATCTGGTGGCCGATGCCAGGCAGCGGCCCGGCGCGCTCAACTACGGCTCGGGCTCGATCTCGTACACGCTGTATGCGGAGTGGATGGACCAGCTTGCCGGCATCAAGGCCACGCCCATCAACTACAAGGGCTCGGGAGACGCCGGTGCCGCCGTCATGGCGGGCAATGTGGACTTCGCCATCGTCGACGCGAGCAGCACGGTCGAGCTGGTCAAGTCGGGCCGCCTGCGCGGGCTGATGCTCGCGGCGCCCCAGCGCTCGCCCCTGATGCCCGACGTGCCCAGCGCGCCCGAGGCCGGCCTGGCTGCCTTCGATGCCTTCACCTGGGTGGGCGCGGCCGTGGCCGCCAGGACGCCACCCGAGGCGACGCGGCGGCTCGCCGAACTGTTCACCCAGGCCGGGCGCAGCGACGAGACCCGCAAGTTCTACGAAGGCCAGCTGGTGAACATGCGGCTTTCCACGCCCGAGGACATGCGCCGCTACCAGGTCGAGGAGATCGCGCGCTGGAAGTCGCTGGTCAAGCTCACCGGCCTGGAACTGCAATAGGCCGGCCGTCATGCACATATCCCCTTAATGCCATCACGGCGGCCCATTGCGCCGCAAGGAGTCCAAGCGACATGAATGACGAGCTGTACCGCGGCATCTACACCCTGCCCAAGATCGAGCGTGTGGTCTTTGGCCAGCCGGCGGCCGAGGTGGTCGCGGCAGAGGCCGAGCGCCTGGGCGCCAAGCGCGTCTTCGTGCTGACCGCCGCGCTGTTGGCCGAACAGACGGACGTGCCCGCGCGCCTGGCCGTCGCACTGGGCGCGCGCCATGCGGCCACCTGGAGCGGCATCGCCGCCCATACCCCGCGCGACGACGTCATCGCCGCGGTGGAGGCCGCCCGGCGCGCCGACGCCGATCTTCTGGTGGCGCTGGGTGGCGGCTCCGTCATCGATGCGGCCAAGGTGGTGGCGACCTGCCTGGTCAACGACGTCGGCACGGTGGACGACATGGACGCCTTGCGCAAGTCGCCCTCGCAGTCGATGACCGCGGCAGGTGCTGGGGTGCGTGCGCCGCAGTTGCCGCTGCTGGCGGTGCCCACCACACTCGCCGGCGCAGAGTTCACGGCCTATGCCGGCGTCACGCATCCGCGGACGCGCCTGAAGGAGGTGTTCACCCATCCGCAGCAAGTGCCGCGCGTCGTCGTGCTCGATCCAGCGGTGACGCTGCCCACGCCGCAGGCGCTGTGGCTGTCGACCGGCGTGCGTGCGCTCGACCATGCGGTGGAGGACATCTGCTCCATCGACGCGCAGCCCTATTCGCAGGGCACGGCGCTGCAGGCCATCCGCCTGCTGACCCGCGCGTTGCCGGCCACCCATCGCGACGCGGGCAATCTGCGCGCGCGGCTCGATGCGCAGGTGGCGGGCTGGCTCTCCACCGTGGGCTCTCAGGCCGGCGTCAACAAGGGCGCGAGCCATGGCATCGGCCACGCCCTGGGCGGCACGGGCGGCGTGCCGCACGGACTCACGTCCTGCATCCTCATGCCGCACGTGATGCGCTTCAACGAGCCGGTGGTGCGCGAGCAGCACGCGATGATCAGTGAAGCCATGGGCCAGCCCAGCGTGCCCGCGTGGCAGGTGGTGGCGGGCCTGATCGAGGGGCTGGGGCTGCCGCTCACGCTGCGCGCGGTGGGCCTGGACGACGACGAGCGGATCGAAGCCGTGGCCCAGGCGGCGATGCACGACCCGTGGATCCGGACCAATCCCCGGCCCATCGAGGGCGTGGCGACGGTGCGGAGGTTGCTGGAGGCGGCGCGTGCCTGAGGCTGCGCCACCGGTGCCGATCGTCTGCCGACGCTACGCAGGTCCGGTGTTGCGGCCGGCGCAAAAACCTGTCGCCATCAGCGGTACCAGGTGCCGCGCACCCAGGCCCACCCGCCGGCCTCCGGCCGCCAGACCCAATGGCCCGGCACCCACACATGCTGCGGTGAGGGCGGCACGCCGATCTGTTCGATGATGACCGGCGGCATGGGTGGCACCGGCTGGCGCACCCACTGGCCGTGCTGCCAGAGCCAGTCGTTGCCGGCCCAGCGCCAGTGGCCCGGCACCCAGTTGAAGCCCGGGCCGGGCGGATTGCCCCGGTCCTCATGCACGGGCGCGGGCATGGCGCGCACGACCACATGCGGTGCGGGTGGCGGCGGTGGTGGCCGAACGATCACGGGCCGCTCTTCGACGACGGGAGTGACGCAGGCGCTGAGGCCTGCTGCCACGGCGATCAGTGCAAGGCTGCCTGCAAGGGCGCGGCGCGCGGCCTGGGGGAATCGGTCGGTGAACGTCATGGCGGGGCTGTGTTTCTTCTTCGAGTCACCTTTGGAGGAGGAAGGAACAGCATCGTCAGGGTGGGCTTGCACGGGCCTGACCGAGCGGGCCCATGAGGCCGGCACTTTGTATCGATCTCCATCCGTGTAACCGTTGCACGGATGGCCCCGCCGCGCGGTGCTAGGTACCGGAGCGCGGCTTGACCCTGTACATCGACGTGTCGCTGCGGTGAAGAAGGGACGCAGTGGTGTCCCCATTCATGGCCTCGGCCAGACCGATGCTCACTGCCACGCGCAGCCCCGCAGCGATCGACTCCCAGTCGAAGGACGTGATGGCGAACCGAACGCGCTCGCACACCTGCGCCGCCCTGCCCGCCGTGGCGTTGGCGAACACGATGACGAACTCGTCGCCCGCCCAGCGCGCCGGCAGGTCGCGGTCGCGCAACTGCGACGACATGATGCCGGCCACCGTCTTCAGGACACGGTCGCCCACCTCGTGGGTGAAGCGGTCGTTGATCGACTTGAACTGGTCGATGTCGAGCAGCGCCACGGCCAGGGGCTGCCCGGCGGATGCATGCAGGCGCAGCGCTTCGTCCAGGACCTGCTCCAGATGTCGCCGATTGGCGATGCCCGTCAGTGCATCCTCCAGCGACCAGCGCTCGAACTGCCTGGACGCCACCAGCGCCTGCTGCAGGTGACGCTCGCTCTGCCTCGCACCAAGGCGCCAGGACACCAGCGCCTCCCGATGGCTCAGGCTGTCCGCGACGACCCGTTGTTCGCGTTGCCGAAGGATTCGGTTCTCGCGCAACGCATCTTCATGGCGGCCCTGCAGTTCGAAGACCTGGATCAGCAGCAGATGGGCACGACACGCCAGCTGTTCGTGCTCGACGCTCAGGGCGAGATCGCGCATCCTTTCCAGTTCGCGCTGCGTGGCTGCCCAGTCCTGCCGTGCCCAGGCCATCTCGGCGGCGCACCAACGCACGAAGGCATCGAGCCAGGTGACCGTCGTGCCCAGCGCACGCCGGGCGGCCTCGAACTCGGCCTGGGCCGGACCCATGTCGCCCTGCCATGTGGCAAGCAGCGCGCACGAGGCCGGGGAAATCACGGCGCGGAAGGCCTGCAGCCCCGGCAGCAGCGCAAAGCCGATGCCGGCGCGCTCCAGCTCCCGGCACTCCGCCACCAGGCTTGCCAGACGCGCCAGGCTGCGCATCGTGCCGGTGTGGAAGCGCTCATCGATCAGGCGAGACGCCTCGACCCACACCTGATTGATGCGCGGCTGAAAGACGCTGACCGCCGGTTCGCAGCGTCGAGCCGTCTCGACGGCAAGCTCCAGCGCCGCATCGCCGCGCTTGTGGTCGCCGCCCCAGGAGTAGGCCAGCCCCAGGCAGTTCAACGCGAGCACCGCGGGCGGCTGCGGTTGCTTGGTCTTGCACAGCTGCACGCTCAGCAAGGCGGCCTCGACCGCCTCGTCGTTGCGACCGAGCAGCATGCAGACATGCGCGAGCGTGGTCAGCGCATTGGCCTCGCCCTGGGCGTCGCCCAGCTGTTCGAAGAGCTGCGCCGCCCTGCGGCTGGTGCCGCTCGCGCGGCGCAGGCGCGAATGGATGCGGTCGCAATGCGCGAGGCAGGCCAGTGCGCGGGCCTCGAGCCGGAGGTTGTCGCCATTGGCCGCGGAGAGCGCGGCGGCGGCCAGGTCGTAGGCCTCATGGACTTGGCCCTGGTCGAGGGCGGCGTACGCCGCCGCCAGGGCGCCGTCCGGAGTGTCGTCGGAGTCGCCGAGGATGATGTGGCGGGTCACGGTACGCGGCCTTGTTGACGTGGGCCGCTGGCCAAGCGGTTGGGCTGGGTCCGGCAGTGCGAGGGCGGCTGATCGGGTGGGAAGTCCGGTGGCAAGGCGTGCACCCTCTGGTAACGGTGTGGACCGTATCGTATCGGGCGGGGGCAGCGGGAGTGGGTAGACCGGAGAGCTGGTGTTTGACGTGTCTGCGCCGCAGGACGTGCCGGTCAGGCGGCAAGGATCCTTTTCGCGACGGCTTTGGGTTTTGATGCGCCGATGAACCTCGAACGGCGCCGGTGCAGCGATTGCTGCCACTGGCCTGCTGCGCGCGAACTCACGCTGACTGGCCCCTCGCGGGCGTAGGTTTAAGTCACCCCGGGTGCACTATAAGGCGACCTTCGACGACGGCAAGGGCTTCATGCAGAGCGGGATGATCACCAAGATCAATCGGCGAACGGCAACGCTAGGCGATGGGCGGAAGGCACTGGTGCGTCGACTTCCAGTTGCTACGGCCAGCCTTGGAGTTGTAGCGCTCCACCGCCAGTCAACGGGGCGCTGTGCTCCGCTTACGCTGAGGCCGCTAGTCCACGCGCCAATCTTGGCATAGGCGATCATGGGCTAAATGCACCTCGTCGGCTGCCGCTGAATGGATGGCCAGGCTCCAAACGCTTGGAAAGCGCGCGACGACTCGGGCGTCGGGCGCCTCTGGCGGCGCCTTCGGCCGTCCGAAATCAAGACGCTGCAATCAGCCTCCACGGGTTGTACAGCTTTGATCTGTCGTGTACTCCTCTACACTGGCTTTCCTCCCCAGCTCCAGTCATTTTTGCCATGAATACCGCGACCGACAGCGTCATGACCGTGAAGGAGGTCGCCGACTACCTGCGCGTGAATCAGCGCACCGTCTACCGGCTGGCCGTGGACCGCAAGCTGCCTGGGTTCAAGGTGGGAACGACTTGGCGCTTCAAGCGTGCGGACATCGACCGTTGGATCGACGCTCAGGCAACTTCCAGTCTGCCTGAGCCTGGTGTAGGGATCAGCTAGGGGGCTGAGGACGCCGGAGGGAGCGCTCATGAAACTGGTGCAAAACAGCGGCTCGGACCGCGTGATCGACCTGCTGCTGCCGCACTTGGTGTCCGGCAGCAGGCTCGGCTGTGTCACGCCCTCGTTTTCGCTGCATGCCTTCGCAGAGCTTCGCGAAGCCTTGAATAGGCTGGGGCAGGTGCAACTCGTCCTGCCTGCTGATAACGAGCAGCTAGAGTTGCTTGGCGGGGAGGGTGACCGCGCGCATCGAAATCGCCTTCAAGCTCGATGGCTGGCGAACCAGTGCTCCCAATGGCTGACGCAGAAGGCAGAGGTGCGCCGTGCGCATGGCCGAGTGCCGCAAGGCGCCGCGGTGCTGACGAGCGCCCGCGATGAGCCTGCGCAAGTAGTCCTGGGCTCGTTTGCACTCAGCTCTGAGGGCTTGGGCTTGGCCCCAGGCAATCCCTTGAATCTGATCCAGGCCTCTGAATCGCCGGAGGAGGCCCGCACGTTGGCGCGCTGGTTCGACCAGCAATGGAGTGCGCTGCGGCAGCAGCCTGACGGGGCGCAGAGCCTGGTCGACGCCCTCAAGGGCATGGCGGCGCACCGAGCACCCTTCGAGGTGTACGCGCTGATCCTGCACCATTTGCTCGGCAATCGCGACGAGGCGCTGGACGAGGACCGCATCGTCAAGGCGGCCACTGGCATTCGCAATACCGTCATCTGGAAGAAGCTCTTCAAGTTCCAGCGCGATGGTGTCGTAGGCGCCATTGACAAGCTGGGCCGCTTCGGCGGCTGCATCATTGCCGACTCAGTGGGGCTGGGTAAGACCTTCGAGGCGCTGGCCATCATTAAGTACCACGAACTGCGGAATGACCGGGTTCTGGTGCTGGCGCCCAAGCGACTGCGCGACAACTGGACGCTCTACAAGGCCAACGACCGCCGCAACATCCTGGCCGCCGACCGGCTCAACTACGACGTCCTGAATCACACCGACCTGTCGCGCGATGGGGGGCAGTCCGGCGACATCGACCTGGCGCACGTGAATTGGGGCAACTACGACTTGGTCGTCATCGACGAGTCGCACAACTTCCGCAACAAGAAGTCCCCCAAGCAAGGTTCCGAGACCCGCTACCACCGGTTGATGCGCAAGATCATCCGCGAGGGGGTCAAGACCCGGGTGTTGATGCTCTCGGCCACGCCGGTCAACAACCGCCTCTCCGACCTGCGCAACCAGATCGCCTTCGCCACCGAGGGGGACGACACCGCCCTGCAAGACCACGGCATCGCCAGCATCGAGCAGACCACCCGCAAGGCGCAGATTCAGTTCAACCGCTGGCTGGACCTGCCCGAGGAGGAGCGCAACCCCGGCCGCCTGGTCGAGATGCTGGGCTTCGACTACTTCACCCTGCTGGACCATCTGACCATTGCGCGGTCCCGCCGGCACATCGAGCGCTATTACGGCACCGAAGAGACGGGGCGCTTCCCGGAGCGACGACCGCCCATCAACATCAAGTCCGATGTAGACACCGCAGGGCAATTTCGTGCGATCCGGGACATCAATTTGGAGATTCGACGGCTCAACCTGGCGTCCTATGCGCCGATGCGCTATGTCCTGCCCCACAAGGCGCAAGCCTATGACGCCAAGTACAGCACCGAAATCCGCGGCGGCGAGAGCATCTTCCGGCAGGCTGATCGTGAAGAGAGCCTGATCCACCTGCTGCGCGTCAATGTGCTTAAGCGCATGGAGAGTGCGGTCTCCTCGTTTGCGCTGACCATTCAACGGCAGCTCAAGGACGTGGAGAGCACGCTGGCTCGCATCGACGGGCATGCGGCGGAGGCCGACGAGATTGAAGAGTTGGACATCGCCGATATCGACATCGACGATCCGGCCTTCGAGCAGTTGCTGGTCGGTCGCAAGGTTAAGGTGCTGCTCAGCGATGTGGACCTGCATCGCTGGAAGCAAGACCTCATCGAGGACCGGAACCGTCTGGACAACCTGCTGCAGGCCGCCCAACAGGTGGATGCCGCACGCGACGCCAAGCTGGCCAAGCTGCGCGAAGTAATCGAGCGCAAGTGCCGCGAACCCATCAACGTGGTGGGCGGCAAAGCCAACCGCAAGATCGTCGTCTTCACCGCGTTCTCCGACACGGCGCATTACCTCTACGCCCAGCTGGCGCCGTGGGCCAAGGAGAAGCTGGGGCTTGACGCCGGCCTGGTGACCGGCTCAGCGGGCATCCAGTCCACGCTGCCGGGCCTGCGCAAGAGCATGAGCAGCATCCTTTCCGCATTTGCCCCTCGTTCCAAGGAGCGCCCGGCCGAGCTGGCCGATGAGGGGGAAATCGACCTGCTGATCGCCACCGACTGCATCAGCGAAGGCCAGAACCTGCAGGACTGTGACTGGCTCATCAACTACGACATCCACTGGAACCCGGTGCGCATCATCCAGCGTTTCGGGCGTGTGGACCGGATCGGCTCGCCGAACCAGAGCGTTCAGCTCGTCAACTTCTGGCCGAACATGGAGCTGGAGGAGTACATCGGCCTGGAGCAGCGTGTCAGCGGCCGCATGGTGCTGCTGGACGTGTCGGCCACCGGCGAAGAGAACCTGATCGAGCAGCAGTCAGGCAATCCGATGAACGACCTGGAGTACCGGCGCAAGCAGTTGCTGAAGCTGCAGGACACGGTCATCGACATCGAAGACCTCGCCAGTGGCGTCTCCATCACCGACCTGACGCTGACCGACTTCCGCATCGACCTTGCCGAGTTTCTGAAGGAGCACCCCGGCGTGCTGGAAGAGGCGCCCCTGGGCTCTTATGCCGTCACCTCCACCATCGACGCCGACATTCCGCCCGGCGTCGTCTTCTGCCTGCGGGCCGAGGGGGCTGCCGCAGCCAAAGGTGCGGCGTTGGACTACCCACTGGCACCAATCTACCTCGTGCACTTGGGCGACGATGGTGCTGTCCTGCTGCCTTACCCGCAGGCCAAGCGCGTCATGGACCGGCTCAAGCGCGTGGCGCTGGGCCGTGAGTTGCCGGACGAGGGTGCGTGTGCCCGCTTTGACCGGCAGACCCGCCAAGGCGAGGACATGCGCCATGCGCAGAAGCTGTTGGCGGCCGCCATCGCCTCGGTCGTTGGCAAGGCTGAAGAGCGTGCTGTGGCCAGCTTGTTCGCGCCGGGCGGCACGCATGCCATGAAGGGCGAGTTCGCGGGGGCCAACGACTTCGAGGTGCTGGCTTTTATGGTCATCCTGCCCGGCAGCACCCACCCTCAAGGGGGCGCCGCGTGAGCGACGCCGTGCGCGCTCTGCGCGATGCGATCGTGGCGTCGCTGGCCTTGCCGCCGAGCTGCAGGGTGGATCAACGCGTGCCCAAGAAAATGATGGCAGAGCATGGCGGAGCCACCGCGGCCGACCGCCGCCTGCTCACCGATGGCATCGAAGAGACTCAATGGCTGGCCGCCATCAAGCCTGCGACGACTGCCATTCCGACTTGGCGGGATGAGGCTCGGGAGTATCTGGAGCTCGCCGTGCTGAGCATGGCGGTGCGGCCCACTCATGCCCAACCGGCCCAGTTGCAGCGCCTGGCCGAGCTGGTGCACCGGGCCGTGCCCTACCCGGTGGTGCTGATCGTCAGCACGCCGGATACGGTGGTCATGAGCCTCTCGCACAAGCGCACGGCTCAGAACGAGGCGGGGCGCGTGGTCTTGGACGGCGATGTCGTGAGCGTCCAGTTCAGCGATGAGGTGCCGGATGGGTTGCTGTATGCCTTAGCGCTTGGGCAGCAGCCTCAGCAAGACCTGAAGGCGCTCTACCAAGGCTGGATGGACACCCTGTTGGCTGCCCAGGTGGCGCGAGTGACAGGGCACTTCCGTACGGACCCCACACCCGACCAGGCCGCCATGCGGCGGATCGCCTTGATCGAATACCACCGACTGGAGGCTGAGGCCGCCCGCTTGCGGGCCCTGGCTGGCAAAGAAAGCCAGATCGCCAAGCGCGTGGATCAGAACCTGGCCCTGCAGCGGCTGCAGGCCGAGCTGGCTGCGGTGCGTGCCCGGCTCCGATGACACAACAAGAACAGACACATTCATGACGAACTCGAACATGCAGAAAATTACCGCCGGCGCGCCCGAGGCCCAGTCCGCCGACCTGGTGGCCGGCAACATCGCCCAGCTCAAAGCCTTGTTCCCCGAGCTCGTCACCGAAGGCCCCAAGGGCGCCGCCATCAACTTGGACGTCCTCAAGGCCCTGGTGGGCGACGCCACGGTCACCGATGCCGACGAGAAGTACGGCCTGAACTGGCACGGCAAGCGCCGGGCGCGCCAACTGGCCCTGACGCCCAGCACCGGCACCCTGCGCCCTTGCCCTGAAGAGAGCGTGGACTGGGACAGCACCCAGAACCTCATGATCGAGGGCGACAACCTGGAAGTGCTGAAGCTGCTGCAAAAGAGCTACGCAGGGAGGGTCAAGCTCATCTACATCGACCCGCCCTACAACACGGGGAAGGACTTCGTGTACCCGGACAACTTCCAGGACAGTATCCAGAACTACCTGAAGCTAACGGGGCAGACGGAAGGCGGGACCAAGGTATCCACCAACTCCGAAGCAAGTGGTCGTTTCCACACGGATTGGTTGAACATGATCTATCCGCGTGTGAAGCTGGCCTGGAACTTGTTGCGGGCTGATGGTTTTTTGCTTGTAAGCATTGACGATAAGGAGTTTTCTCATCAACGGCTCGTATTGAACGAGCTCTGCGGTGAGGAGAACTTCATTGCGATTTTGGTGTTTGATCGCAACCGAAAGAACGACGCCAAATTCGTGTCCGCTGGTCACGAATACATGATCCTGTTCGCTAAGAACAAGCAATTGCTGACCGAGCTGGACCTACGGCTCCGCGCTCCTAAAGAGGGAGTGGATGAGGTACGGGAACTGTTTGCCGAACTCAGGAAACAGCATGGCGATGACTTCGCAGCGATCCAAGAGGGTCTGAAAGAACACTACGCAGCGTTTTTAGAAGACGACCCGCGTCAGCCGCTTACCCGATTTACGAAGGTCGACGAGCGTGGACCATATCGCGACGATGGTGATCCAAGCTGGCCAGGCGGCGGTGGTCCCCGGTATGACGTTTTGCACCCGATAACGGGCAAGCCGTGTACGGTTCCGAGCCGCGGTTGGGTATGGCCGACATATGAGCGAATGGCGCAGGAGATTGCCGCTGGTCACATTGTTTTCGGGGAAGATGAGAGGCGAATCCCTTCAGTTCGCCGGGACCTCTTTGAGAAGGATGACCAAGTACTGCGTAGCGTGATCTTCAGTTACGCGCAGAAATCGAGCCAGGACTTTGCCAAACTGTTCGATGGGAAGGCTGTCTTTCAGAACCCCAAGAGCTACCGAGACCTTCAAAGGCTGATTGCCTATCTCACGGAACCTGGCGACATCGTGTTGGACTTCTTTGCTGGGTCTGGAACGACTGGGCATGGAACCATGCTCGCGAGTCTCGATGCACAGCCCCCTCGCAGATTCGTACTGGTTCAATTGCCTGAGCCGCTTGATCCAGCGGACAAAGACCAAAAGGTCGCTGCTGATTTCTGCGCCGAGATCGGCCGGCCGGGAACCATTGCAGAGCTCACGAAAGAGCGGCTGAGACGTGCGGCCAAGCAAGTTCAGGCTGAAGCCCCGCATCACTCGGGTGACCTAGGCTTCCGAGTATTCAAACTCGACGCATCCAATATTCGTGCATGGACTCCGAAGTCTGACGATCTGCTTCAGTCCCTGCTCATCCATCAGGACCACGTTGTGCCCGGTCGCACCGAGCAAGACCTGCTCTATGAAATGCTGCTTAAGCTCGGCCTCGACCTCTGCGTTCCCATCCAGCAGCAAACCATTGCCAGCAAGTCCGTCCACGCCGTGGGCGCCGGTGTGCTGATAGCTTGCCTGGCCGAGGCCATCACCGCCGCTGAGGTGGAGCAACTGGCTGAAGGTGTAGTCCAGTGGCACCAGCAACTCGCGCCGGCCGGCGAGACCACCTGCGTATTCCGCGACAGCGCTTTCGCGGACGATGTGGCCAAGACCAACATGGCGGCCATCCTGCAGCAGCACGGCATCCAGAACGTGCGGAGCCTCTGACTATGGCCGTGCCCGACCGCCCGAAGCTGTACCACATCTGTCATGTGGACCGGCTGCCGTCCATCATTGCCAGCGGCGGTCTGCTGTCCGACGCGGCCGTGGTGCAGGCCGCGGCGCCCGGGACGGTCATCGGCATGAACCACATCAAGCGGCGCCGGATGACAGAACTGCAGTTGAGCTGCCACCCGGGCTTGTATGTGGGGCAATGCGTGCCGTTCTACTTTTGTCCTCGCTCGATCATGCTTTACCTGATCCACATGCGGAATGCCGACCTCGCCTACAAGGGCGGACAAGGTCCTATCGTGCATCTGGAGGCCGATCTGCTCGCGACCGTGGCCTGGGCCGCTGGTCAAGGTCTGAGGTGGGCATTCACGCTCTCGAACGCCGGGGCTTACTACTTCGAGGACCGTGCCGATTTGGCTCGGCTGAACGAAGTGGATTGGGAGTCCGTGGGCGCCACCGACTGGCGTGGACATAGGAAAGAGGGCAAGCAGGCCGAGTTCTTGCTGGAAGAGCGCTTCCCCTGGCATTTGATCGAACGCATTGGGGTACTGTCGAAGCTCATTGCCACCCAGGTCGCGCATACGCTTCCGGTGGGAGGCCACCGGCCCCCCGTGCAGCTCATGGCCGATTGGTACTACTGAATCGGAGACTGACCATGATCGAACTCACCAGTGGTGACATCCTGAAGGACGACTCGGATGCCATCGTGAACACGGTGAACTGTGTCGGCATCATGGGCCGCGGCATTGCGCTGCAGTTCAAAAACGCCTGGCCCGAGAACTTCAAGGCCTACAAGGCGGCCTGCGACCGCGAGGAGGTGCAGCCCGGGCGCATGTTCATCTACGACACGGAGCAACTGGCCGCACCGCGCTACATCGTCAACTTCCCGACCAAGCGCCATTGGAAGGGCAAGAGCCGCATGCAGGACATCGACGCCGGCCTGGAGGCGCTGGTGCGCGATGTTGCGCGCCTGGGCATCCGTTCGATCGCCATCCCGCCGCTGGGCAGTGGGCTGGGCGGCCTGGAGTGGGACGAGGTGCGCCCTCGCATCGAGGCCGCCATGCAGGCGCTGCCCGATGTGCGTGTCCGCATCTACGAGCCCAAGGGCGCCCCGGCGGCGGACAAGATGCAGCACAGCCGCGAGGTGCCGCGCATGACGGCCGGCCGGGCGGCGCTCGTCGAGTTGATGAATCGCTATGTGCAAGGTTTGCTGGACCCGGCCATTTCGCTGCTGGAAGTGCACAAGCTGATGTACTTCATGCAGGAGGCGGGCGAGCCGCTGCGCCTCAGCTACGTTAAGGCGCCGTATGGCCCCTACGCGGAGAACCTTCGGCATGTGCTGCAGAAGATCGAGGGGCACATGGTGGCGGGGTACGCCGATGGTGGCGATGACCCCACCAAGCCATTGACCGTGGTGCCCGGAGCGATAGAGGAGGCCGGGGCCTTCCTGGGTAAGCACGCGGATACCCGCGCGCGCTTCGACCGCGTTGGTGATCTGGTTGAGGGTTTCGAGACGCCGTTCGGGCTGGAGCTTCTGGCGACCGTGCACTGGGTGGCTTCCCACACGGTCGCAGGTGGGGGTATTGAAGACGTGGTCCGGGAGACGCATGCCTGGAACAACCGGAAGAAGCAGTTCACCCCGCGGCAGATCGGTATTGCATTGAACGTGCTCGATGCCAAGGGCTGGCTGCCTGCCGCAGAACAGGTGGGCGCATGAAGCTGCACTTCGAGCCCGATCTGGATTACCAGAAGCAGGCCATCGAATCAGTCTGCGACTTGTTCCGAGGCCAGGAGGCCTGCCGGACGGAGTTCACCGTCACCATGCGCTCGCCAGAGCAGCAGCTCACCCTGGGCGTGGCGGAGACCGACCTGGGCGTGGGCAACCGCCTGACCCTGCTCGATGACCAATTGCTGAAGAATCTGCAGGATGTCCAAATGCGAAACGGCTTGGCGCCAGCCGGCACGCTGGCGTCTGGCGACTTCACTGTCGAGATGGAGACTGGCACCGGGAAAACCTATGTCTACCTCCGCACGATCTTCGAATTGAACAAGCGCTACGGCTTCACCAAGTTCGTTATCGTCGTGCCGTCGGTGGCCATCAAGGAAGGTGTCTACAAGTCGCTGCAGATCACTGAGGAGCACTTCAAGGCCTTGTATGCCGGCGTGCCGGTGGACTTCTTCCTGTACGACTCGGCCAAGCTGGGGCAGGTGCGCAACTTCGCCACCAGCTCGGCCATTCAGGTGATGGTGGTCACCGTGGGCGCCATCAATAAGAAGGACGTCAACAACCTCTACAAGGACAGCGAGAAGACCGGCGGCGAGAAACCCATCGACCTGATCCGGGCCACGCACCCCATCGTCATCGTCGACGAACCGCAGAGCGTGGACGGCGGCCTGACTGGTGCGGGCAAGACCGCGCTGGATGCGATGAACCCGCTCTGCACCCTGCGCTACTCGGCCACGCATGCCGACAAGCACCACATGGTGTTCCGGCTGGACGCCGTGGATGCCTACGAGCGCAAGTTGGTCAAGCAGATCGAGGTGGCGGCGGCAACCGTGGAGGACGCCTTCAACAAGCCCTATGTGCGGTTGGTGGGCGTCACCAACAAGCGCGGCCGCATCACCGCACAGTTGGAACTGCATGTGCAAGAGGCTGCGGGGCCGAAGCTGAGGGAGCAGTCCGTCAGTGACGGCGACGATCTGCAACAGGTCACCAAGCGCGCGATCTATGCTGACTTCCGCGTCGGCGAAATCAACACGGCCAAAGGCTCCGAGTTCGTAGAGCTGCGCTACCCCGGCGGCGAGGTGGCGCTGGCCATCGGCGAGACGCACGGCGGCGTGGATGAGCTGGCCGTGCAGCGCGAAATGATTCGTCGCACGATCCGCGAGCATCTGGAGAAAGAGAAGCTGCTGCGGCCCAAAGGGATCAAGGTGCTGTCGCTGTTCTTCATCGAGTCGGTGGATCGCTACCGCAAGCTCGATGCACAAGGCCAGGCGGTGAAGGGCGACTACGCGCGAATCTTCGAGGAAGAGTACCGCCGCGCGGCCAAGCTGCCCAGCTACCAGAGCCTGTTCGCTGAGGTTGACCTGACGACGGCAGCCGAAGAGGTGCACAACGGCTATTTCTCCATCGACAAGAAGGGCGGCTGGACGGAGACGGCCGACAACAACGCGGCCGGCCGCGAGAACGCCGAGCGGGCCTACAACCTCATCATGAAGGAAAAGGAGCGGCTGCTGGACTTCGCCACGCCGCTGAAGTTCATCTTCAGCCACTCCGCGCTCAAGGAAGGCTGGGACAACCCCAACGTCTTCCAGATCTGCGCGCTGCGTGAGATGGGCTCCGAGCGTGAGCGCCGCCAGACCATCGGCCGCGGCCTGCGCCTGTGCGTGAACCAGGCGGGGGAGCGAGTGCGCGGCTTCGATGTCAATCGCCTGACCGTCATCGCGACCGAGTCGTACGAGGACTTCGCGGAGAACCTGCAGAAAGAAATCGAGGCCGACACGGGCATCCGCTTCGGCATCGTTGAGCCACATCAGTTCGCCGGCATCCCGGTGGCGGGCGCTGACGGGCAGGTGACAGCCCTCGGGGTGGAGCAGTCCAAGCTGTTGTGGGAACATTTGAAGGCTGCTGGCCACATCGACGGCAAGGGCAAGGTGCAGGACTCGCTCAAGCAAGCGCTGAAGGACGGCACGCTTGCATTGCCCGATGCGTTTGCCGCACAGCGAACGCAGGTGCTGGAGCTGCTGCGCAAGGTAAGCGGGCGCCTGGAGGTGAAGAACGCGGACGAGCGCAGGACGGTAGCGTTGCGCAAGGGCGCAGATGGCAAGGCAATCACATTGGGCGAGGAATTCAAGGCCCTGTGGGATCGCATCAAGCACAAGACGACCTACCGGGTGCAGTTCGACAACGCCAAGCTGCTGCAGGACTGCACCAAGGCGCTGCGTGACGCGCCATCCGTTCCGAAGGCGCGCTTGCAATGGCGCAAGGCTGACATCGCCATTGGCAAGGCGGGTGTGCAGACTAACGAGCAAAAGGACAGCGCCTACACCGTGGGGCTGGACGAGTCGGGCATCGAGCTGCCAGACCTATTGACGGACCTGCAGGACCGCACCCAACTGACGCGCCGCAGCCTGGTCACCATCCTGACCGAGTCGGGGCGCTTGGATGACTTCCGCCGCAATCCGCAGCAGTTCATCGAGCAGACGGCCGAGCAGATCAACCGCTGCAAGCGCCTCGCGCTGGTCGACGGCATCAAGTACCAGAAGCTGGGTGACCATCAGGTCTACGCCCAGGAGTTATTCGAGCAGCAGGAGCTGACCGGCTACCTCAAGAGCATGCTGCAGGACACGGCCAAATCCATCCACGAGCATGTGGTGTATGACTCCACCACCGAGCGTGACTTTGCCCAGGCGCTGGAGTTCAACCAGGACGTAATGCTGTACGCCAAGCTGCCCAACTGGTTCAAGGTGCCCACCCCGCTTGGCAGCTACAACCCGGACTGGGCCGTCTTGCTGCAGAAGGACGGCATGCAACGCCTGTACTTCGTGGTGGAGACCAAGAGCAGCCTGTTTGCCGACGATCTGCGTGACAAGGAGTGGGCCAAGATCGAGTGCGGCCGCGCGCACTTCGCTGCGCTGGCGACCGGCGAGAACCCCGCGCGCTACGTGGTGGCGAGGTCCTTCGATGATGTGCTGCAGACGGTCAATTGACCGTCTGCCCACGCGACCGACAGCGACGGGCGCACTTCGGACCACGGAGCCTTTGAATCATGTCCGCCAGATATCGGACACAGCGGTCGTCCGGGTTAAAAAAATCGAACGACCACAGACAGCCTGAAGCCGCCCTTCAACCACCACAATCAAGGCTCCCGGACAGTCCATCACGCTGTGCCCAGCGCCTACTTCTCGCTCCAACTGACCTTCGCCGCGCACTACGCGACCGCGGCAGACGTGCCCTTCGACGTCGCGGTCGCACGCTGCACCAACCTCCGCCGCCGTCTGCATCTCTGGGGCGAAAGCGGTGCCGAACAATGGGCCATCTTCCTGGCTGAACTGGGCACGGTCAGCCATGACCAGGCGGCCCTGCTGTCGACCACGCTCAAGTTCCACAAAGCCCGCCCACCGCTCGCTCCTGCGCCGACCTTCGGATGCTTCTCATACGACAGCCCCAATGCCACAGGGGTGCTGCGCATCCACTTCATGCCGCCGGAAGGTCTAGCCGCCAGTCCGCTCGCCGCCGCTGCGGTGGACGCGCGCCAACATGAACTGCGCGCGATGTTCCAACACGTTCGCAGCGCCCATCCTGAAGCACGGTCGGTCATGGGCGTCTCCTGGCTCTACAACCTCCGGGCCTACACGCGCTTGTTCCCACAGGCCTTCATCGAATCCATCCAGCCCGTCAGCGGTCCGCTGCACCTGAACGGCAGCTCCACCTGGGGCCAGGTGCTCGACTGGCGCCAGCAGGTGAAGCCAGCCGTGCGTGATGAACTGCTGCGCCGGCTTGTCGACATGGACGTGGCCGCGCCTTGGCGCGTGTTTCCCTTGCAGGCCCAGGTGGCCATGTGCGACGTGCAGGCGTTCCATGACCTCTTCACCTGAAGGTCGAGCGTGACCGGTTCCGTCTCCGCAGCCCCGGCCGCGCTGTTAAGCTGGCCCCGCCATGACCGCCCCGCGCATCGCCTCCATCATTCGCCCCATTCCGGGGTGGGTGGGTTAGCGCGCGGCCCAGGTCGCCATCCGCAACCCGCCCGGTGAGGCGGGTTTCTTCTTTCTGTCTCCCGGGCCCTCGTCACAGGAGATCGAAATGAACCCGCCACAAGTCCCGCCCCCTTCTGCGCCCCTTTCTTCCGTCGCCACGCTGCACATGGTCTGCGGCAAGATCGGCTCGGGCAAGTCGACGCTGACGCAGCGCCTGGCCTCCGCCCCCGCCACGGTGCGCATCAGCGAGGACGACTGGCTGTCGCGGCTCTACCCCAACGAGATCCACGCGCTCGCCGACTATGTGCGCTGCGCGGGCCGCCTGCGCGAGGCCATGAGCGGTCACGTCGAATCGCTGCTGCGCAGTGGCGTGTCGGTGGTGCTCGACTTTCCTGCCAACACGGTCGCCACGCGGGCCTGGATGCGCGGCTTGTACGAGCGGGCCGGCGCCGCCCATGCCCTGCACCTGCTGGACGTGCCTGACGAGGTGTGCAAGGCCCGTCTTCGCGCCCGCAATGCGGCCGGGGACCACCCCTTCGAAACGAGCGACGCCGAGTTCGACCAGATCTCCCGCCATTTCGTGCCACCGACGGCGGACGAAGGCTTCAACGTGATCCGCCACGGCTGAGCGCCGCGGCGCATCCAGCCGCTCTGGCGTGCCGGGCCGAGCGGCCCGCGTGCCCGAGGGGTTCAGCCCGCCCGCGCGCCCAGCACTTCCTGATTGACGATGTTCCGCGGCTGCCCTTGCGCAAAGGCCACGATGTTGTCGAAGGCCGTGCCGAAGTAGTGCTCGTAGTTGTCGCGCTCCACATAGCCGATGTGCGGCGTGCACAGGGCATTGGGCAGGTCGAGCAGCGGGTGGCCGCCTTGCAGCGGCTCCAGGTCCTGGTCGAAGACGTCTACCGCGGCAAAGCCGGGGCGGCCGGCGCGCAGGGCGTCGACCAGGGCGCCGTCCTCGATCAGCTCGGAGCGGCTGGTGTTGACCAACACGGCACCGGGCTTCATGCGGGCCAGGTCGGCGCGGGTGACGAGGCCCTGCGTCTGCGGCACCAGGCGCACATGCAGGCAGACCGCATCGCTTTCGGCAAAGAAGGCCTCGCGCGAAGGCGCCACGTCGAAGCCATCGGCACGCGCCGCAGCGGTAGAGGCTTCGCGGCCCCACACCCACACCTGCATGCCGAAGGCACGGCCATAGCGGGCCACCTGGCTGCCGATGCGGCCATAGCTCCAGATGCCCAGCCGCTGGCCGAAGAGCTGCTGCCCCAGGTGGCCCTGCCACTGGCCGGCGCGCAGCCGGTTGGCTTCGTCCACCAGGTGCCGCCGGCTGGCCAGCAGCAGCGCCCAGGTCAGCTCCGCCGTCGCCGCACCCGAGCCGCGGCCGTCGGCCACGGCCACGCCGTGCGCGGTGCAGGCGGCCAGGTCCACATGGCCGGCCACCTTGCCGGTCTGGCTGATCAGCTTCAGCCGCGGCAGCCGCGACAGCAGCTCGGGGCCGACGCGGGTGCGCTCACGCGTGAGCACCACGGCGTCGAAGTCCTGCAGGCGCTCGGCCAGCGCGGCCGGGTCGTGCAGGGTGTCGTGGAAGACGGTGACTTCGTGCCCGGCGAGCTTGCCGAAGCAGGCCAGCCCGCGCACGCAGTCCTGGTAGTCGTCGGGAATCGCGATCCGCATGGCGTCCTTCAGTCGAGCTTGATGCCGAGTTCGGCAATGGTCTTGCGCCATTGCACCAGGTCCTTGCGGATGATCTCGCCGTATTCGGCGGGCGGCACGCCGCCGGGTTCGATGCCCTGTGCGCGGAACATGGCCCGCAGTTCGGTCTCCGAGAGTGCGGCCTTGACCTCGCGGTACAGCGCATCGATCACGGGCGCCGGCGTTCCTGCCTTCACCAGCAGCCCATACCAGCCATGCACGTCGAAGCCCGGATAGCCCTGCTCGGCCACGGTGGGCACCTGCGGCAGGCCGTCGAAGCGCTGGGCCGGTGCCACGGCCAGTGCGCGCAGCTTGCCGGCCTGGATCTGCCCGAGGGCCGTGCTCATGTCCAGGAACATGAACTGCACACGGCCGCCCAGCAGATCCTGCACGGCCGGGCCGGCGCCGCGGTAGGGCACATGCGTGGCCTGGATGCCCGCGCGCTGCGCGAACAACGCACCGGCCAGATGGGCGGAGGTGCCGATGCCCGAGGACGCGTACGACAGGCTGCCTGGGTTGGCCTTGCCCATCGTCACCAGCCCCTGCAGGTCGGTGGCCGCAAAGTCCGGCTTGACGACCAGGGCGTGGGGGATGAGGCCGACGATGGTGACCGGGCTGAAGTCCTTCAGGGTGTCGAAGGGGTAGTTGGGCATCAGCGCGGGGTTGGTCACCGCCAGGATCGAGGGCATCACCAGCGTGTAGCCGTCGGCGGGGTTGCGCCCGATCTCGCTCAGGCCGATCACGCCACCGCCGCCGGGCTTGTTGTCGACGATGAAGGGCTGGCCGGTGGACTGGCCCATCGCCTTGGCGATGGCCCGGGCCATCAGGTCCGTCGGGCCGCCCGCCGCGAACGGCACGACGATGCGGACTGGCTTGTTCGGGAAGGGCGCCTGGGCCCAGGCGCTGGGCAATACCGCGCCGAATGCGGCGGCCTGAAGAAGCGAGCGGCGGCGAAGCCGAAGAGAGGTGGCAATGGGGGTCATCGAAAGTCTCCGGGCCGAACCGGTTGCATGACCGGCTCGTGCATCGGAAACAGCTTAGGCCAGGCCCCGCCCTGCGCGAAGACCGCCATTCCACCTGTTGGAACAGCGCCGGCAGCAGCCCGCCACCGCCACCATGCGCTCAGAGTCCAAGCACCTGCTTGGCCACGATGTTGCGCTGGATCTCGTTGCTGCCGCCGTAGATCGACATGGCACGTCGCCAGAAGTAGTTGGCTGGGGCGCCGCGCAGGCTGGCATCCAGGCTGGCCAGGTCGCCCTTGCCGTGGGCAAGGGCCGGGTCCAGCCGCTGCCCGAGCGGGCCGGCCGCCTCGAAGAGCAGTTCGGTCAGGCTCTGGCCGATCTCGGTGCCGCGGATCTTGAGGGCGGAGGCAAGCCCGGCGCCGGGCGAGCTGCCGCTGCCCATGCTCGACAGCGCACGCAGTGTGGTCATCTCCAGCGCCTTGAGCTGGGCCTCGGTGCGCGCGAGCTTGGCGCGGAACAGCGGCTGCTCCACCAGCGGGCGGCCCCGGTCCTGCACCGCGGCGGCCATGCGTCGCAGGCGGCGCAGCGCAAAGGTCGAGAAGCCGATGTTGGAGTTCTCGACCCGCTCATGCTCCAGCAGGAACTTGGCGTAGCGCCAGCCCTGGCCTTCCTCGCCCACCAGGTTGGCCTTGGGCACCCGCACGTCGGTGAAGAACACGGCATTGAAGGAATGGGTGCCCTCCAGCATCGGAATGGGCTGCACCTCGATGCCCGGCGTGCGCATGTCGATCAGCAGGAAGGAGATGCCCTCCTGCTTGCGGCTTTCGCGGCTGGTGCGGACCAGGCAGAACATCCAGTCGGCGTGGTGCGCATACGAGGTCCAGATCTTCTGGCCGTTGACCACGTAGTGGTCGCCCGCGTCGTCCGCCCGTGTCGCCAGCGAGGCCAGGTCCGAGCCCGAGGCCGGCTCGGAATAGCCCTGGCACCACCATACCGTCGAATCGCGGATGCCCGGCAGGTGCTGCGCCTGTTGCTGCGCATTGCCGAAGTTGTAGATGACCGGTCCGACCATGCGCGGCCCGAAGGGCTGGATGGTGGGGCAGTTCATCTGCCCGCTGATGGTCTCGAACAGGTAGCGCTGGATCACGCTCCAGCCCGGCCCGCCCTGCGACTCGGGCCAGGTGTAGGCATGCCAGCCGCGCCGGCCCAGGATCTGTTGCCAGCGCATGTAGTCGTCGCGCTCCAGGTGCAGGTCGTGCTCCACGCGCTGCGCGATGTCGGGTGGCAGATGCCCGGCGATGAAGTCGCGCACCTCGTCGGCGAAGGCCCGCTCTTCGGGGGTGAATTCGAGTTCCATGGACTGTCTCCTTGTTGATCGGGGCGAGTGCGGGACGGGTGACGGGTCAGGCAGCCTGCAGATGAAACTGCACGCCCCCGACCGTGACCTGGCCTTCGCTCCAGGGCAGCGTGCGCGCGCGGGCGGCGGCCTCGATGGCCGCGGCGTCGCGCGTGTGCAGCAGCAGGGCGGCCAGGCCTTCGCCGCGGCCACCGCCCTCCTGCACGAAGCGTAGCGTGGCGTTGTCCAGCGCCAGATGGTCCTGCGCCAGCGGACGCTGGAGGATCTGCGACCAGCGGCGGGCCAGCGCCTGAGGCTCGGCCGACTGGAGCACGGCGCCGGCGATGCCGCTCACCCGTTGTGCGCGCACATGCTGCTGCCAGTGCGGCCCCGCCGGCCAGTAGGGGCCGTCGAGCGCAGCGCCACCCAGGGTGGTGTTGAGCTCCAGCAAGGCGCCGCCGGTATCGCGCGGATGCAGCTGCATGCCTTCGTAGTCGCCCAGCGCCAGCGGCGCGGCCACGCGCACGCCGATGGCCGCCACATGGGTTCGCCAGCGGGGAAGGGCGTCGGTGTCCAGGATCACCATGTAGCCGCCATCGCCGCCGCGGCGATCCAGATAGCGGCCCGCCGCCGTGTCGGGCCGGGTCGGCGCGACCACCTCGATGAACTGCTGGCCGAAGGGCATGAGCGCGTTGTGCAGCCCGAACTGACCGACCTCGGGATCGCGGTGGCAGACCTCCACGCCGAAGACGGCGCACAGGTCCTCCACCACGGGATCGAGTTCAGTCGCCACCAGACAGATCTGGCGCAGCCGCAGGAAGGCGCTGGCCTGCGCCGAGGCGGGCGGGGCAGAGGGGGTGAAAGGATGGACGGTCATGCTTTGTCTCCAATAAATCTGTTATAACAGATAAAAAGCGCGTCGCGGAATCGAGATTAGGCAGACGGCGCGCATCCACACGGAGACATTTCCCATGACCTCGCTGGCCGGCCTGCGCGTCCTCGATCTCTCGCGCTTCATCGCGGGGCCCTATTGCGCCATGATGCTGGGCGACATGGGGGCCGAGGTGGTCAAGATCGAGCCGCCCGGCGAAGGCGAATACGCCCGGCAGGCCTTGCCCGCCGTGGAGGGCCAGAGCCTCTATACCTTCATCGTCAACCGCAACAAGAAGAGCCTGGCGCTGGACCTGCGCCACCCCGAGGGCCTGGCGACGCTGCGGGCGCTGATCGCCGAGGCCGATGTGCTGGTCGAGAACTTCCGCCCGGGCACCATGGAGAAGATGAGCCTGGGCTGGGAGGCGGTCCATGCCCTCAACCCGCGCCTGGTCATGGCGCGCATCTCCGGCTTCGGGCAGGACGGGCCGCTCGCCAACAAGCAGTGCTTCGACGGCGTGGCCCAGGCCATGAGCGGCCTGATGGACATGACCGGCCAGCCCGAGGGGCCGCCGACCATGATCGGGTCCTTCATCTGCGACTACACCACCGGCATGTATGCCGCCCTGGGCATCCTGGCCGCGCTCAATGCGCGCCATGCCACGGGCCGTGGGCAGCTGGTCGACGTGTCGCTGCTCGAAAGTGCGCTGTCGATGCTGATGACGGCCATCCCGCAGCAGCTGCTCCTGGGCACCACGATGACGCGCGTGGGCAGTCGAGACCGCTTCGTCGCGCCCTCCAACACCTTCGCCACCGGCGACGGCCGCCATGTGCTGCTGGTGGGGGGCGACGACAACATGTTCCCCCGCGTGCTGCGCGCCATGGAGCGCCCGGGCCTGATCGACGACCCGCGATTCGCCACCATGGCCAGCCGACTGGCGCACCGCGATGCGGTGGAGGGCCTGGTGGCCGACTGGATGGCCGGGCTGGAGGCCGACGAGATCGTGCGGCGCCTGGAGGCGCAGGGCGTTCCCTGCGCCAAGATCGCCCGGCTCGACGAAGTGGTCCACAACCCGCAGCTCGCCCATCGCGACGCGATCGTGCGCCTGCCCTTCGGCGGCACTGAAGTACCGATGCAGGGCGTGACCATGCACCTGTCCGACACCCCCCTGAGCGTGCGCAGCGCATTGCCGCAGGTGGGCGCGCACAACGACGAGGTCCTGCGCCAGTGGCTGGGCCGGACCCCCGCGCAGGTCGACGCCCTGCGCCAGGCCGAAGCCCTTTGACGACGAAGGAGACATGATGACCACCGAATTGATCGAGCAGCTGGACGGCGGCGTGCTCACCCTGACGCTGAACCGGCCCGAGCGGCTGAATGCGCTCACGCCCAGCATGACCGACGCCCTGCTGGCTGCCCTGCGCCGCGCAGCCATCGATGCGCAGGTGCGTGCCGTGCTGCTGACCGGCGCCGGCCGCGGCTTCTGCGCCGGGGGCGACGTGCAGGCCATGGCGGCATCGGAAGGCGCCGAGGCCACGCTGGAGGCCCGTACCCACCAGCTGCGCGAGCACATGGAGTGCGCCCGCCTGCTGCACGAGATGCCCAAGCCCACGCTGGCCGTGGTGCGCGGCGCCTGCGCGGGGGCCGGCCTGTCGCTGGCCCTGGCCTGCGACCTGCTGGTGGCCGGCTCCACCCTCAAGATGACCTCGGCCTTCGCCAAGGTGGGTCTTTCGGGCGATTTCGGCAGCACCTACTTCCTCACGCAGCTGCTGGGTCCGCGTGCCCGGGCCTTCGCGCTGTTGTCGCCCGTGCTGCAGGCCGACGAGGCCTTGCGCATTGGGCTGGTCACGCAGGTGGTGCCCGACGAGGCGCTCGATGACGAAGGGCAGCGGCTCGCACGCCAGCTGGCGGCCGGCCCGACCATCACCCTCGGCCACATCAAGGCCAACCTGAACGTGGCGGAGCAGGGCGCCACGCTGGCGCAGGCGCTGGACCACGAGGCCATCCGCCACATCCGCTGTGCCATGACCGAGGACCACCTCGAAGCCGCCCGGGCCTTCATGGACAAGCGCACCCCCGTCTTCCACAACCGCTGATGCGCCACCGGCGCCGGAGTACCCCATGGACAGCTTCTCGCTCAAGGACAAGACCGCCATCGTCACCGGCTCGTCGCGCGGCATCGGCCGCGCCATCGCGCTGGCCTTCGCCCGTGCCGGTGCGCGCGTCGTCATCACCAGCCGCAAGGCCGACGCCTGTGCCGCCGTGGTCGACCAGATCCGCAGCGAAGGCGGCGAGGCCACGGCCATCGCCTGCAACATCTCGCGCAAGGACGAGGTGCTGGCGCTGGTGGACCAGACCGAATCGCGCTACGGAAGCGTCGACGTGCTGGTCTGCAATGCGGCGGTCAACCCGTACTACGGGCCGATGTCCGGCATCACGGACGAGGCTTTCTCCAAGGTCATGGATGTGAACATCCGCTCGAACCTGTGGCTGGTCAACCGCGTGGCACCGGGCATGGCGGCCAAGGGCGGCGGCAGCGTGGTGATCATCAGCTCCATCGCCGGCCTGACCGGCTCGCGCGTGCTGGGCGCCTACGCCATCTCGAAGGCGGCGGACATGCAGCTCGCGCGCAACCTGGCGCTGGAGTGGGGCAAGCAGGGCATCCGCACCAACTGCATCGCGCCGGGCCTGATCAAGACCGACTTCGCCAAGGCGCTCTGGGACAACCCCGACACGCTGGCGGCCGCACTCGCGTCCAGCCCGCTGCACCGCATCGGCGAGCCGGAGGACATCGCCGGTGCCGCCCTGCTGCTGGCCTCCGAGGCCGGCCGCTTCATCACCGGCACCACGCTGGTCATCGACGGTGGCGCCACCGTCGGTGGCGAGGCCTGAACGCGGACCGCCGCCCGCCCATCCTTCCCCGGAGCCACGCATGCCTTCGCACGACGACTACCAGCAGATCGCCACCGCGGTGGACGACGGCGTCATGACCCTGACGCTCAACCGGCCCGAGCGGCTCAACGCCTGGACCGAGGCCATGGAGGCCGAGTTCCGCCGCGCCATCGAAGCCGCCGAGGCCGACACGGCGGTGCGGGCCATCGTGGTCACCGGCGCCGGCCGGGGCTTCTGCGCCGGGGCCGACATGGACATCCTCGAAGCCGGCACCCGCGGCACCGCGGCGGGCGACGCCACGGCCGCCGCACCCGCGGGCGGTGCGCAGACGGCCGCGCCAGAGGGACTCGACCGCAACTACGCCTGGCGCTTCAGTTACCTGCTGAAGGTGCCCAAGCCCATCTTCGCGGCCATCAACGGGCCGGTGGCGGGCATCGGGCTGTGCATGGCGCTGTTCTGCGACTTCCGCTACATGGCCGAGGGCCAGAAGCTCACCACCGCCTTCGCCAAGCGCGGACTGATCGCGGAGCATGGCGCGTCGTGGATGCTGCCGCGCATCGTCGGCCTGACGAATGCGCTCGACCTGTTGATGTCGGCCCGCACCCTCCTGACGGACGAGGCCGAGCGATTCGGCCTGGTGCGCGCGCGGCCGGCCGAGGGCTTTCTGGCGGGTGTGCAGTCCCTGGCCCGGGAATGGACGCAGTCGGCCTCGCCGCGGTCCATCGGTGTGATCAAGCGCCAGGTCTACGACGGCTTGTTCCAGGACCTGGATGCCGCCTGGCGCAGGGCCGACGCCGACATGGTGGCCTCGTTCGACAGCGAGGACTTCCAGGAGGGCGTCGCGCACTTCCTGGAAAAGCGCCCGCCGCGCTTCACCGGTCGCTGACGGACCGGCCTGTACGATATAACTTATTGCAAATGACTTTCGGCCCAGCCGCTGCAGCCATGGACGACGCGCCCCTGACCCGTGAGAGCCTCAACGGCCTGGCTTATGGCCGCCTGTGCCGCGACCTGAAGGCGGGTCGCTTCGCCCCGGGCGAGAAGCTCAAGCTGCGCGACCTCGCGGCCGAGATGGGCATCAGCCCGACACCGGTGCGCGAGGCCTTTGCCAGGCTCATCTCCGAACAGGCGCTGGAGCAGGTCGGCCACCATTCGGTGCGTGTGCCCGTGATGTCGGCAGCGCGCTTCGCCGAGGTCTGCGAACTGCGGCTGATGCTCGAAGGGCGTGCGGCCGCGCATGCGGCGGCCCTGGCCGGCCCGGAGGACATTGCGCGCCTGGAGCAACTGCACCGCGACATGGCCGCCCGTCATGAGGCGGCGGACTTTGCCGGTGAGCTGCTCGCCTCCGAGCGCTTCCACCTGGCGGTGTATGCGCTGGCGGGCAAGCCCGTGCTGCTGCGCATGATCGAAGGCCTGTGGCTGCAATGCGGGCCGCTGATGCGGGCACTGCAGACGCGGCCCATGGCAGAGCCGCGGCGCCAGCACCCGCACCAGCGCGTACTGCGCGGCCTGCGCAAGGCGGATGCGGACACCGCGCGTGCCGGCATCGAGGAAGAGATCGAACGCACGATGGCGCCCATCCTGGCCTACCTGCACGAGCAGCAGTCCGCCACGGCGGGCGCCACGGCCGCGGCCGGCGCCTGATCCACCCACGCGCCGCGCGAGGCAGCCGGGGGCTGCGGACAGCAGGCCGTGGTTTGCTGCGCCGCGCCATGCAGCCCCGGCATGCTTGCCCATGCCCAACATTCATCCGGCGCGCCTTGCGGTGGCGCTCTGCGCGGGTCATCATCCGGGAAGAAGCCGGAACCGCCCCGCGGTATCCGGTCGCATCGAATGATCCGGAGACAAGCCAGGATGATCGACTTTCGCCACGGCGAGCGACCGCTGCATGACTACCTGCGCCTGCATGCGCGCGCCACGCCCGACAAGACAGCCATCGTCTGGTACGGCCGGCGCATCAGCTACGCCGAACTCGACGACCTGAGCGACCGTTTCGCCCAGAGCCTGCGCCAGCGCGGGCTCTCGCAGGGCGACGTGCTGGTGCTGGTGCTGCACAACTGCCCGCAGTTCGTGATCGCGCACCTGGGTGCGCAGAAGCTGGGGGTGGTCGTCAGCGCCTGCAGTCCCCATGCCCGGCGGTACGAACTTGCGCACCAGTTCGCTGAACTCGACGTGCGGGCCGTGGTCGCCGGCGAGGAGGACCTGCCCACGGTCCATGAGTCCCGGCCGGGCGGGCGCGATTGCACCGTGTACGGGGTGCGGGCAGGCGACATGCTGCCTGGCGTGCTGGCCATGGACGTGCCCGCCTGCATCCGCCTGCCGGGCGAGCCCGCCAAGCCCTGGCCCGACGGCGTGGTCGATCTCATGGACGAGCTCGAGGCCATGCCGCCCTTCGAGCCCCTGGCCGACCTGGCCATGGACGAGGTGGCGCTCATGGCCTGCACCTCGGGCACGACGGGCCTGCCCAAGGCGGCCATGCTGGGCCATGACGTCGCGCTCTACAAGTCGGCCGCCACGTCGAGCTGCTGGGGGCTGACGGCCGACGACGTGCTGCTGGCCGACGTGCCGCTGCACCACATCTCGGGCCTGGTGGCGGGACTGGACGTCGTGCTCTACATGGGCGCCACGGTGGTGCTGCTGGCCCGCTTCGATGCCACGGCCGTGCTGCAGGCCATCGAGGCCTGCCGCGTGACATGGTGGTACACCATGGCGCCTTCGCTGGAGCTGGTGATGGGCGCGGAAGATGCCCCCACCTACGACCT
This sequence comes from Pseudacidovorax sp. 1753, assembly GCF_040544975.1. NCBI lineage: Bacteria > Pseudomonadati > Pseudomonadota > Betaproteobacteria > Burkholderiales > Comamonadaceae > Pseudacidovorax > Pseudacidovorax sp. 1753. The sequence continues at coordinate 208,174 of NZ_JBEPKY010000010.1, forward strand.
GTCGTCCTTGCGCGGCACGGCCAGCACCAGCTTCGGCACCATCCTGACCCGTGCGCTCGCCGACCGCTGGCACCGCTTCACCGGCGGCGCCCAGGTGTTCGAGGCAGGCTACGGCCTGAGCGAGACCCACAGCTCCGACGTGATGATGCCTGCCGACGCCGTGCGCTGGGGCACCAATGGAAGGCCGGTGCCCGGCACCGAGGTGCGCATCGTCGACCCCGACACCGGTCAGCCCCGGCCCTGCGGCGCCGTTGGCGAGATCCTGCTGCGCGGCCCCCAGCCCTTCAGGGGCTACTGGATGCGGCCCGAGGCCACGGCGGCCATGGTGCGCGACGGCTGGGTGCGCACGGGCGACATCGGCCGGCTCGACGAGGAGGGCTACCTCACCTTCGTGGGACGGCGCAAGGAGATGATCAAGGTCTGGAGCTACAGCGTCTTCCCCGAAGAGGTGGAGGCCATCCTGGCGACGCATCCTGACGTGCGCCAGGCCGCGGTGGTCGGCCTGCCCGACCCGGACCGCGGCGAGGCGCTGCAGGCCTACGTGGTGCTCAAGGACCCGGCGGCGCGGCAGATCCGGGTGGACGGCTTCGGGCGCCGGCGCGACCGCACGGACCAGGTGCTCATCGAGTGGTGCCAGGCCCACATGTCGCACTACAAGGTGCCGCGCACCATCGTCTTTCGCGACGGCCTGCCCGCGGCCGACAACGGCAAGCTGCTGCGGCGCATGCTGCGCGAGCCCGGCTTTGCCGCGCCCCGCGCCAGCGGCGCCTGAATCGCCGCCGCGGGCCGGCGTCGCAGGGCGCAGGCCCCGCGGCGCCCGCGCTCAGGCGACCTTGGCGCGGTAGGGCCCCAGCTCCTGCTTGGCGACGGCGTTGGTGTGCACCTCGTCCGGGCCGTCGGCCACGCGCAGGTGGCGCGCATAGGCCCAGAAGTTCACCAGCAACGTGTCCTGGCTCAGCCCCATGGCGCCGAAGGCCTGCATGGCGTCGTCGATGACCTGGATGCAGTTGTTGGGCGCGATCACCTTGATCATGGCGATCTCCTTGGCCGCCACCTTGTTGCCCACGGTGTCCATGCGCCAGGCGGCGTGCAGCACCATCCAGCGGGTCTGGTCGATCAGCATGCGGCCCCGGGCGATGCGCTCGCGCCAGACGCCCTGGTCGGACAGCGGCTTGCCGAAGGCCACGCGCGAGACGGCGCGCTCGCACATCATCTCCAGCGCCGATTCGGCCATGCCGATCATGCGCATGCAGTGATGGATGCGGCCCGGCCCGAGGCGGCCCTGGGCAATCTCGAAGCCGCGGCCCTCGCCCAGCAGCAGGTTGGAGGCCGGCACCCGCACGTTGTCGAAGATCACCTCCGGATGGCCGAAGGGCGCGTCGTAGTGGTTCACCAGCGCCATGTCGCGCACCACGGTGATGCCGGGCGTGTCGCGCGGCACGATGATCATCGACTGCTGGCGGTGCCGGTCCGGGTTGTCGGGGTCGGTCTTGCCCATCAGGATGAACAGCTTGCAGCGCTCGTTCATCGCGCCGGTGATGTACCACTTGCGGCCGTCGATGACGTAGTCGTCGCCGTCGCGGCGGATGCGCGTGGCGATGTTGGTGGCGTCCGACGAGGCCACGGCCGGCTCGGTCATGGCGAAGGAGGAGCGGATCTCGCCGTCGAGCAGCGGCTGCAGCCAGCGGGCCTTCTGCTCCTCGTTGCCGTAGCGCGCGATCACCTCGGTATTGCCGGTGTCGGGCGCACTGCAGTTGAAGGCCTCGGCGCTCCAGTAGCGACGGCCCATGATCTCGCACAGCGGTGCGTATTCCAGGTTGGTGAGGCCCGCGCCGTGCTCGTCCTCGGGCAGGAACAGGTTCCACAGGCCCGCGGCGTGGGCCTTGCGCTTGAGCTCTTCCATGAGCGGCAGGCCGGTATAGGGGCCGCCGGTGCGCTCGGCATTCAGGTAGGACGCGTGCGCCTCCTGCGCATGGCGCTTCTCGTTCGGGTAGATGTGCTCGTCCATGAAGGCGAGCAGGCGTCGGCGCAGGTCCTGCACCTTGGGGCTGTGTTCGAAGTCCATGTGCTGTCTCTCGGTTGAATCGGGTGAAGGGCCGGGCGTGGGCGCGTGCGTCAGTCCCAGGAGAACAGGCCCAGGCTCACGGCCACCAGCGCCGGCTTGTCCTGGCCCTCGATCTCCATGGTGTTCTCGCACCGCAGCAGCGTCCAGCCGTCGTCGCGCGCCTCGGCGGCCAGCAGTCGCATGTGGTTGCGCACCCGTGCACCGGCCTTGACGGGCGATATGAAGCGCAGCTTGTCCAGCCCATAGTTGACGGACTTGGTCGGCGCCAGCCCTTCCAGCAATTCATAGCTGGTGATGGGCAGCAGCGACAGGGTCAGGAAGCCGTGGGCGATGGGCGCGCCGAAGGGGCTTTCGCGCGTGGCGCGTTCCACGTCGATGTGGATCCATTGCCGGTCGCCGGTGCAATCGGCGAAGGCGTCGATGCGCGACTGGGGCACATCGACCCATGACGAGGTGCCGATGGACTGGCCGACGAAGTCGTGGAGGTTGGCGCGGGTGAGGGTGGTCATGCTGTCATTGCGAGGGCAAAAACTGGTGCCCCGATGGTGCCGCCATGCCGCGCGCCGTGAGTCGCCGGGGCATGCAGTGTTTTCATCGGAGCGATTCAAAGTGCTGATGCGTGGCGTCGCGCGGGCGACTGAACATCGGACCGCCGGCCTTCCGGGCCGCCGCATTCCCCCCACTCCATGACCCGACGAGGAGAGCACGCATGAGCGGCAGCTACGCGATTCAGGACGGCATCGCCGTCATCACCATGGACACGCCGCCCGTCAACAGCCTGGGCCTGGCCAACCGTCGCTTCATCGCCGAATCGGTCGCACGCGCCGGCAGCGATCCGCAGGTGCAGGCCATGGTGCTCACCGGTCGCGGCCGGGCCTTCTGCGGCGGCGCGGACATCCGCGAGTTCAATCGACCGGAGGCGACCATGGCGCCCGACCTGGTCGACGTCATCGACCTCATCGAGCGCAGCGACAAGCCCATCGTCGCGGCCGTGCATCGCGTGGCCATGGGCGGCGGGCTGGAGCTGGCCATGGGCTGCCACTACCGCCTGATGCAGCGGGGCACGCAGGTCTCGCTGCCCGAGGTGCGCATCGGCATCCTGCCCGGTGCAAGTGGCACGCAGCGGCTGCCGCGGCTCATCGGGCTGGAGCCGGCCCTGAACATGATCGTGACCGGCGAGACGGTGATGAGCGAGCACCTGGCCCGGCTGCCGGGACAGCGGCTGATCGACGAACTGGTGGACGCCGATGTGGTCGGCGCCGCGGTGGCCTTCGCGCGCCGGCATGCGGCCGTGCGCCCGCTGCCGCGCGTGCGCGAGCTGCAGGTGGTGCATCCGGCGCCCGAGGCCTACTTGCAGTTCGCACGCACCCAGGTGGCCGCGGCCTCGCGCCACTTTCCGGCGCCGCTGCTGTGCCTGGATTGCGTGGCCCAGTCGGTGCGCCTGCCCTTCGACGAAGCCCTGGCTTTCGAGCGCCGCGGTGTGACCGAGCTGGTCTGGACGTCCGAATCGGCGGCGCTGCGCAACATCTTCTTCGGTGAACGTGCCGCGGCCAAGATCGCCGACGTGCCCGACGACACCCCCCAGCGCACCATCAAGACGGTGGGCGTGATCGGCGCCGGCACCATGGGCGGCGGCATCAGCATGAACTTCCTGAACGCCGGCATCCCGGTGACCATCCTCGAGATGAAGCAGGAGGCGCTGGACCGCGGCGTGGCCACCATCCGAAAGAACTACGAGGCCCAGGTCAAGAAGGGCAAGCTCAAGGCCGAGAAGTACGAGGAGCGCATGGCGTTGCTCAAGACCACGCTGAGCTACGACGACCTGAAGGACTGCGACCTGATCATCGAGGCCGTGTTCGAGGAACTGGGCGTCAAGGAAAAGGTGTTCAACCAGCTCGATGCCGTGGCCAAGCCTGGCGCCATCCTGGCCTCCAACACCTCCACGCTCGACGTCGACAAGATCGCGGCCTTCACGAAGCGTCCGCAGGACGTCATCGGCATGCACTTCTTCAGCCCGGCCAACGTGATGAAGCTGCTGGAAGTGGTGCGCGGCGCCAGGACGGGCAAGGACGTGCTGGCCACGGTGATGAGCCTGGCCAAGAAGATCAAGAAGACGGCCGTGGTCTCGGGCGTGTGCGACGGCTTCATCGGCAACCGCATGATCGAGCAGTACGGCCGCCAGGCGGGCTTCCTGCTGGACGAAGGCGCGACGCCGGCGCAGGTGGACAAGGCCATCGAGAAGTTCGGCTTCGCGATGGGCCCGTTCCGCATGGGCGACCTGGCGGGCAACGACATCGGCTGGGCCATCCGCAAGCGCCGCTCGGTGGAGCAGCCCGACATGAAGTACAGCCGCACGGCCGACAAGCTGTGCGAGCTGGGCCGCTTCGGCCAGAAGACCGGCGCCGGCTGGTACGACTACCAGGCGGGCAAGCGCGACGCGATCCCGTCCAAGCTGGTGGAGGACATGATTGCCGAGCACCGCAAGCAACTGGGCATCACGCCGCGCAAGATCAGCGACGAGGAGATCGTGCAGCGCCTGGTGTATTCGCTGGTGAACGAGGGCGCGCACATCCTGGAAGACGGCATCGCCAGCAAGGCCAGCGACATCGACATGGTCTACATCACGGGCTACGGCTTCCCGATCTTCCGCGGCGGCCCGATGCACTACGCCAGCCAGCAGGGCCTGTTCAACGTGGTGCAGGCGATGCAGCGCTTCGGTCGCAACCCGAACGACGATGCCAAGTTCTGGGAGCCGGCGGGCCTGATCCGCCAGCTGGTGAGCGAAGGGCGCGCCTTCGCCTGAGCGTGCGCGCGGGCGGCCTGCCGCCCTCAGGCACACCGCAGCGTCAGGCCACCGATCCTCCACGGGCCGGCCGGCGGGGGGGCGAGCCGCAGCGCGCGTGTCCACGTCTGCAGGGCGCTTGCTTCCTCGGACCGCATTCCCAGTCCTTCGATACCGGCGTCGGCATGCTCAGCCGCTGGCATGAAGCGCAGCGTGCCGCACGGGGTGGCCACACCGGGCAGACCCTCCTGCCGCACCATCGGCAGGGCCAGCAGCCGGCTCCAGTGGGCGGCCACCCGTTCTGGCGCGCGCACGCGCAGGTCGATGGCGGCCAGTGGTCGGGCGTGCGGGCAGGCGGGTGCCACGGCCGTGGGAGAGCCCGGCATGCCCGGCAGGCCGTGCCGCTCGCTGAACTCCAGCACACAGCCGCCGGTGTCCTCGGCGGCCAGCTGAAGCGCGCTGTCGGGACCGAGCAGTCGCTCGTCCGCGACGCTCAGGCCCTGGCGATGGCAGTGCCGCTGCCAGTCCAGCAGGTCGGGCACCTGCCAGCCGAGCAGATCGGGGCCTGCCGCGCCCGGCCGGCCGTCAGCCGCGGGCGCCGTGCTTACCTCCACCTGCAGACCGGGGCCGCGGAAGAGCCGCCGGCCCCGGGCCTCGGACATCGACCAGCCCAGCAGGTCGGCGAAGAGCGCGCGAGCCAGGGCCGCGTCGGACATGCGCAGGCGCGCGAAGCGAAGTCGGGGCGCGGTGCGGGTGGCATCCATGCGCGGAGGGTCAGTGGTTTTGGCCCACGCAGCGCCAGCCGAGCTCGGCGAGCTGCCGGGCCTGGCGACCGGCCTGCAGGGCTTCGCTGCTGGCCGCATTGCCGGCCAGGGCGCGACCCATGATGCCCTGGGCGATGGCGGCGGCGCGGAACAGGTTGAAGGCCTCGTAGAAGCGCCAGGTCCGGGGATCGACCGGGGGCAGGGCGCGGCGTTGCAGGTAGCGCGCGAGGTAGGCGGTGACCGTCGGAATGCCGGCGGCCTCCAATCGCGCCGCATCCAGGTCGCCGAGGCCGCGCACCTGCGGCGGCAAGCGCCAGACCATGCAGTGGTAGGCGAAGTCGACCATGGGGTCACCCAGCGTCGACAGCTCCCAGTCCAGCACCGCCACGACGCGCGGCGCGTCCTGCGCGAACATCAGGTTGTCCAGCCGGAAGTCGCCATGCACCAGCCGCGTGCCGGTGTCGGCGGGTTGATGCCGGGGCAGCCAGTCGATCAGCTGCTCCATCGCCTCGATGGGCTCCGTCTCGCTGGCGCGGTACTGGCGGCTCCAGCGGTCGATCTGCCGGGCGATGTAGCCACCCGTGCGTCCGTAGTCGGCCAGACCGACCGCGGCCACATCCACCTCGTGCAGTGCCGCGATGGTGCGGTTCATGTCGTCGTAGACCGCGACGCGTTCGCTCTCGGCCATGCCCGGCAGGTGCGGGTCCCAGAGGATGCGGCCGGGCACGCAGTCCATCACGTAGAACATGGTGCCGATCACCGCCGCATCGGTGCACAGCGCATGCACCCGCGGCACGGGCACCTCGCTGCCGGCCAGCGCCTGCATGACGCGGAACTCGCGGTCCACCGCATGGGCCGAGGGCAGCAGCGTGCCGGCGGGCTTGCGCCGCAGCACGTAGCGACCGCCGGACGTCTCCACCAGGAAGGTGGGATTGGACTGGCCGCCCTTGAACTGGGCAAGGGCGAAGCGCTGCCGGGCGCTGCCGTCGACGTGGTCGATCCACCATTCGCGCAGGGCCTGCTCGTCCAGGCGGTGGCCGGGTCGCACCGCGGTGGTGTCGGCAGAGGTGTCGGTCTGGGGCAAGGGGCTGTCTCCGGAAGGCATGCAGGGCGCCCCGCTTGCGGGCATCATCGGGGGCCGCCAAGGCTAAGCGCCCCGGCCCGCGCTGCCCAATGAAAGCGCGGCATGCCCGCCGATACAGTCCATGCATATTTCGAGGGTCGATCTCAACCTGCTGGTCGTGCTGGACACGATCTACACGGAGGGCGGCATCACCAAGGCCGCCGACAAGCTGCATCTGACCCAGCCGGCGATCAGCCACGCCCTGGCACGGCTGCGCGACCTGTTCAACGATCCTCTCTTCGAGCGCCAAGGCCACCGCATGGTGCCCACCGCGCTGACCAAGCGCATCATCGATCCGCTGCGCGGCTCGCTGCAGTCGCTGGGCTCGCTGCTCAACGACACCCAGAGCTTCGAGCCCGCCACCAGCACCAAGCGCTTCGTGATCGGGTTGCGCGACTTCATGGAGTCGACCGTGATGCCGCCGCTGATGCGCACGCTGGAGCGCGAGGCGCCGGGCGTGGAGGTGGCCAGCGTGCGTGCGAGCCGCCGCACGCTCGAGGGCGAGCTGGCGGCCGGCACGCTCGACCTCGCCGTCGACGTGTTGCTGCCGCTGTCGGATGCCGTCAAGTTCACCCGCATCACGGTCGACGGTGCGGCGGTGGTGGCGCGGCAGGGCCATCCGGCCATCCAGGGCAGCGTGGACATCGACACCTACCTGGCGCAGCGGCACGTGCTGGTCACCACGCGGCGGCAGGGCCCCGGCTTCGAGGACATCGAGCTGCGCCGCCTGGGCATGCAGCGGCAGGTGGCGCTGCGCTGCCAGTATTACTTCGCGGCCTGCCGCACCGTGTCGCAGACCGACCTGGTGCTCACCATGCCCGAGAGCTACGCCCACATGGTCAACAAAACCTTCGGCAACCAGGTGCTGCCCATGCCGGCGCCGCTGTCCTCCATGGACGCCTACCTGTACTGGCATGCCAGCGCAGACAACGACGCCGCCAACCGCTGGCTGCGCTCGGTGATGCTGCGCTGCTACGCCCGCTGAGGGCGTCTTCCCCCTCCCGGCATGTCCTTCGCGGCCGAGCGCCGTGGCTTTGCTTCGCCTGTCGCAGGCGACCCTTAGGGGTTAATGCCGGTGACAGCGCTCGCCTGCACGAACACCATCGCAAATCTGTTATAACAAATACGCCGATCCAAGGCGGAACTGGAGACATGCGATGAAGACCGATCGACGCCATTTCCTTCAGGCGACTGCGGCGGCTGCCGTCCTCGGCAGCGTCGGCGCGCGTCCCGCGCGGGCCCAGGGTGGCCCCGTTCGCATCGGGCTGATGCTGCCGATGAGCGGCATCGGCGCGGAGGCGGGCGCCGCGTGGCTGGCCGGGGCGCGCGTGGCCGTGGCCCAGTGGAACGCCAAGGGCGGCGTGCTCAAGCGGCAGGTGGAACTGGTGGTGCGCGACGACAAGTTCACCAGTGCCGGCGCCGTGGCCGCCGCGCGCGAGCTGGCAGGCAGTGGCGTCAACCTGCTCATCGGCGGCTCGCAGTCGCCGATGGCGCTGGCGACCGCGCCCATCCTGCCCGAGCTCAAGGCGCTGATGGTGGCGCCGTGCCCCACCGTCATGTCGCTCACGCACGAGGGCTTCCAGCGCAACTTCTTCCGCCTGTCCTGGAACGCCTACATCGCCTTCGCCGGCATCGGCAACATGCTGACCGACCGCTTCAAGGAAGTGCAGACCTGGTCCTGCATCGTGCCCGACAGCGAGAACGGCCGCGACATGGCGCGCTTCTTCAGCGTCGGTGTGCAGCGCGCCGCGCAGAAGGCCGGCCGCACGGTCAAGGTGCTCGACCCCGTCTTCGCCAGCCTCAACAAGGCCGACTACAAGGTGGAGATCAACAGCCTGATGAACGCGCCCTCGCAGGGGCTGTTCGTCGGCCTCACCGCGGCGCCCTGCATCAGCCTGCTGCAGCAGGGCCGGGCCGTGGGCATGGACCGCAAGTTCAAGGTGATCGGCGATGCCGGCACCGAACTGATGATCGCCAAGGCGATGCAGAAGTCCACGCCGGCCAACCTCTGGAGCATCAGCTACTGGGTGCCGGGCACCGAGGCCGGCCGCCGCCATGCGATGAGCAAGGCGCTGTACGAGGACTACGTCAAGCTCACCGGCGACCGCAATCCGCCGAGCATCGTGCAGTCCAGCCACCGCTGCGCGCTGGCGCTGTTCAACGGCATCGAGAAGGCCGGCGGCACCGACACCGACGCCGTCATCGCAGCGCTCGAAGGCCTGGAGTTCGACACCGCGGTGGGCCGATACCACATCCGCAAGGAAGACCACCAAGGGCTGGGCGAGGCCTACATCGCCCAGGTGGGCGCCCGCGAGGCCGACCCCGGCTACGGCATCGTCGATGCCATCGCGTACCGCGAGGCCGACGTGGCCGAGCCGCCGAGCCCGGGCAAGCCGCTGTCGATGTGAGGAGCAGCACCATGTCCTTGCAACGCAGAACCCTGATCCAGGCCGCCGGTGCAGGCGCCGTGCTGGCCGCGACGGCGGCGCCGTGGGTGCGCGCCCAGCCCGGGCCGGTGCGCATCGGTGCCATGCTGCCGATGAGCGGCATCGGCGCCGAGGCCGGTGCCAACTGGCTGGCCGGCATCCGCGCCGCCCAGATGCAATGGAACGACCAGGGCGGCCTGCTCGGTCGCCAGATCGAGATCGTCGTGCGCGACGACAAGTTCACCAGCGCGGGTGCTGTGGCGGCTGTGCGCGAGCTGGCGGGCGAGGGTGTCAACCTGTCGGTGGGTGCGGGCCAGTCGCCCATGGCGCTGGCCATCGCGCCCATCCTGGCGGAGCTTAAGGCGGTGGTGGCCGCGCCAGCGCCGACGGTGATGTCGGTCACGCACGAGAACTTCAGCCGCCACTTCTTCCGCGTGGCGTCCAACGCGCTGATGCTCTTCGGTGGCATCGGCAACATGCTGGCGACCAAGTTCCCGCAGGTGGGCAGCTGGGCGCTGATCCTGCCCGACAGCGAGAACGGCCGCGACATGGCGCGCTATTTCCGCCTGGGCGTGGAGCGGGCCGCCAAGGCCGGCGGCACGGCGCCCAAGGTGCTGGAGCCGGTGTATGCCTCGCTCAACAAGGCGGACTACAAGGTCGAGATCAACAGCCTGATGAATTCGGGCGCCGAGGGGCTCTTCGTGGGCCTGACGGCCGCGCCCTGCGTGAGCCTGCTGCAGCAGGGCCGGGCCGTCGGTATGGACCGCCGCTTCAAGGTGATCGGCGAGGCCGGCACCGAGCTGATGATCGCCAAGGCCATGGGCCGCTCCACGCCGCAGAACCTCTGGGGTGTGAGCTTCTGGGCGCCCGAGCTGGAGCCCTTCAAGAGCCAGTACCCGCTCAGCCGCCAGTTGTCCGAGTACATCGTCAAGGTCACCGGCACACCCCATGTGCCGGGCATCGTGCAGGCCTCGCACCGCTCGGCGCTGGCGCTGTTCAATGCGGTGAAGAAGGCGGGCAGCACCGAGACCGAGGCCGTGATCCCAGCGCTGGAGGGCCTGGCTTTCGACACGGCGGCGGGCCCCTACCGCATCCGCAAGGAGGACCACCAGGGCATCGGCTATGCCTACTTCGCGAAGATCGGCGCGCGCGAGGCGGCGCCCGGCTATGGCCTGGAGCAGGTGATCCGCCTGGACGAGGCCGAGATCGTCGAGCCGCCGTCGCCTGGCCGCAAGTACGAGGCCTGACGCGATGGCCAACGAGATCCTCTTCGCCTTCTTCAACGCCGCCGCCTTCGGCATGGCCATCTTCCTGGTGGCGGCCGGGCTGACGCTCATCTTCGGGCTGCTGCGGCTGCTCAACATGGCGCAGGGCGGCTTCTTCATGATCGGCGCCTACACGGCCTATTCGGTCATGGGCCGCGACGTGCAGTCGCTGGGCATGTTCCTGCTGGCGGCCCTGGCGGGCGGCGTGGTGGTGGCGGTGCTGGGGCTGGTCACCGACCGGCTGGTGCTGCGGCGGCTGCGCCATGTCGATCCGCACTACGTGCTGATCGCCACCTTCGCGCTCATGATGGTGTGCACCGGCGTCACCAAGCTGGTGTGGGGGGTGGACTTCTTCTCCGTCAACCCGCCGCCGGGGCTGGACCAGCCGCTCAACCCCTTCGGGCTGTTCTTCTCGGCCTACCAGATCTTCGTGATCGGCGCGGGCCTGGTGATCTATGTGCTGCTGGAGATCGCCATCCACCGCATGTGGTTCGGCAAGCTCATGCAGGCGCTGGCGGCCGATCCGTGGATGTCGGGCGTGCTGGGCCTGAACGTGTCCTTCGGGGTGGCGCTCAGCGTCATGGCCAGCTTCATGCTCGCCGGCCTGGCGGGCGGGTTGCTGCTGCCCAACCAGAGCCTGTCGACGGGACTGGGCGACTCCTACCTCATGTATGCCTTCTTCGCCGTCATCATCGGCGGGCTCGGCAACATCCGCGGTGCCTTCATCGGCTCGCTGGTGCTGGGGCTGGTGCAGAGCTTGAACACGGTGCTGCTGCCGCAGGTGCCGGGCCTGGCGGTGTACGTGGTGCTGGCGGTCTTCCTGCTGTGCAAGCCCAGCGGCCTGTTCCCGGCGGTGGGCAGCCAGGACGCTGGCCACCACGAGGCCGGCGGCGGTGGCAGCCTGCACCGCCCGCAGGTGCCGCGCCCGGTCTGGCAGGCGCTGGGCACGGCGCTGGTGCTGCTGCTGGCGACGCTGCCCTGGTGGGTGGGCGCCGGCCCGCTCTATGTGGTGGGCACGGTGCTGATCCAGGTGGTGTTCGCGCTGTCGTGGAACATCCTGTTCGGCTACACCGGCCTGGTCTCCTTCGGCCATGCGGGCTTCTTCGCCATCGGCGCCTACCTCACGGCGCTCGCGCTGCGGCACGTGGCCGGCGTGCCCTTCCTGCTCGTGATGGGCGGCGCGGCGTTGCTGGGCGCGGCGGCGGCCTGGCTGGTCGGCGTGCTGGCGCTGCGGCGCATGAGCGGGGTGTTCCTGGCGGTGCTGACCGTGGCCCTGGCCGAGGCGCTTCGCCTGGTCATCGGCTTCAGTGCCTTCCTGGGGCGGGAGGACGGCATCACCGACATTCCCCGGCCGGTGCTCGACCTGCTGCTGCTGCGCGTGGACCTGGGCAGCTCCAACGCCTACTACCTCTTCCTGCTGGCGACCTGCGTGCTGATCACCGGGCTGCTGTGGTGGCTGCTGCACAGCCGCTTCGGCCGCACGCTGCAGACCATCCGGCAGGATCCGGAGCGCGCGGCGTTCATGGGCACGCCGGTGGCCAGCTACCGGCTGGCCGCCTTCGTCATCTCCGGCGCCGTGGCCGCGGTGGCCGGCTGCCTGTATGCGCCCTGGTCGCGCATCGTGACGGTGGAAGAGGTGCACTGGCTCGCCTCGGCCCAGCCGATGCTCAACACGCTGCTGGGCGGGGTCAGCTCCTTCTGGGGCCCGGTGGTGGGTGCCGGGCTCTTTGCCGCCATCGCCTATGCCACGCGCACCCTGGTGGGGCTGTCGGAGTTGATCGTGGGCTGCGGCCTGCTGGCGATCATCCTGCTGGCGCCGAACGGGGCCGTGGGTCTGTGGCGCAGTCTGGAACTGCGGCTGTGGGGCGGGCGCGCCCGTCCGGCCACCCCGGCCGATGCGCCACCGCCGCCCATCGCCTCGGCCCGGCCGCTGCGCGCAGGGGGCACGCCATGAGCACCGCATTGCTGGAGGTGAGCCAGGTGCGCAAGAACTACGGCCCCATCGAAGTGCTGCGCGGCGTCAGCCTGGCGGTGGAGCCGGGCCAGGTGTTCGCCATCATCGGACCCAACGGCGCGGGCAAGACCACCATGTTCCGCGTGATGACCGGCGAGGTCGCCAGCAACGGCGGCAGCATCCGCTTCAAGGGCGAGGACGTCACGCGGCTGCCGGCGCACGAGCGGGTGCGCCGCGGCTTCGGCCGCACTTTCCAGGTGGCGCGGGTGTTCGCGGACTTCAACGTGCTGGACAACGTGGTGGTGGCCATCGAGGCGCGCCGCCGCCATACCGGCGAGCCGCTCGGCTCGTGGCGGCGCTGCGCGCCGTCGCCCGACATCCGGGACGAAGCGATGGCGCTGCTGGCCGATCTGCGCCTCGCAGGGCATGCGCAGCAGGGCGCGCGCTTCCTGTCGCATGGCGACAAGAAGCGGCTGGAGTTCGCCATCGCGCTGGCGGGCCGTCCCGCCATCCTCATGCTGGACGAGCCCACGGCCGGCATGTCGCCCAGCGACCGTGCCGACGTGGCCGCGCTCATCGCCCGCATGCAGCGCGAGCGCGGCATCACGGTGGTGATGACCGAACACGACATGGACGTGGTCTTCGGCCTGGCCGACCGGATCATGGTGATGAACTACGGCGAGGTGGTGTCCACCGGCAGCGTCGAGGCGGTGCGCGCCGACCCGCGCGTGCGCGAGGTCTACCTCGGCAAGGAGATGGTCCATGCTTGATGTGCGTGAACTCGACGCCTTCTATGGCGACAGCCACATCCTCTTCGGCCTGCGGCTGTCGGTGGCGGCCGGCCAGCGCGTGGCGCTGCTGGGCCGCAACGGCGCCGGCAAGTCGACGCTGCTCAAGAGCGTCATGAACGCCGGCCCGCGCGTGCGCGGCACGGTGCGCTTCGACGGGCAGGACCTGGCCACCCTGCCCACGCACCGGCGCACCCGCCTGGGCCTGTCCCTCGTGCCCGAGGACCGCCGCATCTTCACCCACCTGACCGTGGCCGAGAACATCGCCATGGCCCGGTATGGCGCCGGCCCGGGCCGGCCCGCCGTGCCGGTGGAGGAGATCGTGCGCCGCTTTCCCATGCTGGCCAGCCTGCTGCAGCGTCATGGCGGCCAGCTCAGTGGCGGCCAGCAGCAGCTGCTCGCGGTGGCCCGGGCCATGGCCGCCCATCCGCGCCTGCTGCTGCTGGACGAACCTACCGAGGGCCTGGCGCCCATCATCGTGGAAGAGATGGCCCACGACCTGGTGCGCAGCTGCACGGACAACGGCGTGGCCCTGCTGCTGTGCGAGCAGAACATCTGGTTCGCCCGCCGCTGCACCGACCACGTCTACGTCATCGACACGGGCCGCCTCGTCTTCGAAGGCGACTGGGCCGCCTTCGACCGCCATCCCGAGATCCAGCAGCGCTACCTGGCGCTGTGACTGCCGAGCGATACCGACCATGGACCTGCAATACACCCCCGAACAACAACAGCTGCGCGAGAGCGTGGAGCGCTTCGTGCGCGAGGCCTACGACTTCAGCCACCGACGGCGCGTGGCCGCCAGCGAACTGGGCCATGACGCCGACTGCTGGCGCCGCTATGCCGACTTTGGCTGGCTCGCCATTCCCTTCTCCGAGGACGACGGCGGCATCGGCGGCGACGCGGTGGACACCGGCATCGTCATGGAAGGCGTGGGCCGCGGCCTGCTGCTGGAGCCCTACCTGGCCAGCGTGGTGCTGGGCGGCGGCCTGCTCAGCCTGATCGGCAGCGAGGCGCAGAAGGCGGAGTGGCTGCAGCCCATGATGGCGGGCGAGCTACGCCTGGCCCTGGCCTATGCCGAGCCGGCCTCGCGCTACGACCCTTTCCACATCGCCGCGACGGCACGCCAGGAAGGCGGCGTCTGGCGCCTGGATGGCACCAAGACCCTGGTCTACGGCGGCGACTGCGCCGAGGCCCTGGTGGTGATCGCCCGCAGTGCCGGCGCGCCCGGGGAGCGTGCCGGGCTGCAGGCCTTCGTGGTGGATGCGGATGCGCCGGGCCTGTCGCGCATGGCCTATGCCATGCACGACGGCCAGCGCGCGGCCGACCTGCGCCTGGACGGCGTGACGGTGGACGCATCGCGCCGGCTGGTGCCGGCCGAGGGCACGGAGGTGGGCGATGCGCTGGAGCGGGTGGTCGACCACGGCATCGCGGCGCTCGCCGCCGAAGCGGTCGGTGCCATGGCGGTGCTGGTGGACACCACGCTCGACTACCTCAAGACCCGGCAGCAGTTCGGCCGGCCCATCGGAACCAACCAGGCGCTGCAGCACCGCATGGTCGACATGACCATCGCGCTGGACGAGGCCCGCTCCATGGCGCTGTATGCCGCGCTGATGCTGCGCGAGGCCGACGCCCCGGCGCGCCGCCGCGCGCTGTCGGCCGCCAAGATGGAGATCGACCGCACGGCCCGGCTGGTCGGGCAGGAGGCGGTGCAGATGCACGGGGCGATGGGGGTGACCGAGGAACTGGCCGTGGGCCACTACTTCAAGCGCCTGTCGATGATCCGCCTCGGCTTTGGCGATGCCGACTGGCATGCCGAGCGCTACATGGCGCAGTGAGGCGCGCACGATGGACCTCAGCCTGAGCGACCAGAACCGCGCCTTCGAAGCCGAGGTGCGCGCCTTCATCGCCGCCGAACTGCCGCCGGACATCCGAGAGAAGGTGCGGCTGGACCGCACCCTCGCACGCGACGACTTCATGCGCTGGCAGCAGATCCTGGCCCGGCGGGGCTGGTTTACCGGGGCGTGGCCGGGGGCCCAGGGCGGCCTGGACTGGACGGCCCTGCACACGCTGATCTTCAACCGCGTGGCCGGCGAGATGCATTGCCCCGAGCTGCAGGTCTTCGGCCCGGCGATGGTCGGGCCGGTGATCTATACCTTCGGCACTGAGGCGCAGAAGGCGAAGCACCTGCCTGCCATCCGCGACTCGTCGGTGTGGTGGTGCCAGGGTTATTCGGAGCCGGGTGCCGGCTCGGACCTGGCCGCCCTCAAGACGCAGGCGGTCGACCGGGGCGACCACTTTCTCGTGAACGGCCAGAAGATCTGGACCTCGTACGCGCACTTCGCCGACTGGATGTTCTGCCTGGTGCGCACCAGCACCGAAGGGCCGAAGCAGGCGGGCATTTCCTTCCTGCTGATCGACATGAAGACGCCGGGCGTGCAGGTGCAGCCGATCCGCATGATGGACGGCCGGCACTACCTCAACGCGGTCTTCTTCGACGATGTGCGCGTGCCGCGCGAGAACCTCATCGGCGAGGTCGACCGCGGGTGGACCTACGCCAAGTTCCTGCTCGCCCACGAGCGGGTGGAGAACGCGAACCTGCGTTTCATCACCCAGGAGCTGGCGCGCCTGCGCGAGGTGGCCGCCGAGGTGGGCTGCGGCGGCCGGCGACTGATCGACGAGCCCGCCTTCGCGCGTGAGCTTGCGCAGGTGGAGGCCCAGTTCAAGGCGCTGGAGATCGGGCTGCTGCGCCTGCTCTCCGATGCCCAGGCCGGTCAGGCGGCGGCGCCGGGCACCTCGTCCTTCATCAAGATCCGCGGCACCGAGATCGCGCAACGCATCACCGAGTTGCGGGTGATGGCCAGCGGGCCCGACGCGCAGCGCTTCCAGCCCGACTGGCTGTTCGGCGATGGCGACACGCCGCTGCTGGGGCCCGAGCATGCGCTGGGCCCGGTGGCGAGCTACCAGTTCTGCCGGGCCATGACCATCTACGGCGGCAGCACCGAAGTGCAGAAGAACATCATGGCCAAGCATGTGCTCGGCCTCTGAGATGAAACCACCCCGTTTGGACTTCCTCACTGCGTGTGGAAGTCCAATCCCCCTCCAGGGGCGCACCCGGCGGCCGGGCCAAGCCCGTTCCGCGGGTTCACTGGCATGGCCTGCTCCGCGGCCCTTCGATCAGAAAAACGGCGCCGGCTTCATGCCTCGCGTGTGGCGCGACATCGCTATGGAAAGCTGACACCCTCATGAGCCCAACCCCCATCGACTATCCGCTCGGCGAGCAGCCGCTGCATGAATACCTGCGTGCCCACGCGCGCCACCAGCCCGACAAGGCGGCCATCGTCTGGTACGGGCGGGCGTTGAGCTATGCCGAGCTCGACCGCATGAGTGATGCCTTCGCGCAGACGCTGCACGACGTGGGCGTCGGGCCGGGCGACCGGGTGGCGCTCTTCCTGCAGAACTGCCCGCAGTACCTGGTGGCCCATTTCGGCATCCAGAAGCTGGGCGCCATCGTCAGCCCCTGCAGCCCGATGTTCAAGGCGCATGAGTTCGCCTACCAGGTCGGCGACCTGGGCGCCAAGGCCATCGTGGCGGCCGACCATCTGCTGCCCATCGTGATGTCGGTGCGCGACCGGGTGGCGGTGCCGCATGTGTATGCAGTGCGCTATGCGGACCTGTTGCCGCCGGATCCGCCGGTGCAGGTGCCGCCAGAGCTGCTCGCCCGCCTGCCGCTGCCCGACGGCGTGGTCGACTTCGGCGAGGCCGTGGCCGACGCCCATCCACAGCCGCCGCGGCCCGTGCTCTCGATGGACGACGTGGCATTGATGACCTACACGTCGGGCACCACCGGCATGCCCAAGGGCGCGATGCTGAGCTACCGCAACGCGCTCTACAAGACGGCCGTGGGCGCGCAGATGTTCGGCATCCGCGCCGAGGACACGATGCTGGCGGTCGCGCCGGTCTATCACATCGCCGGCATGATCTGCGGCGTCACACTGCTGGCCTACACCGGCGCCACCATCGTGCTGCTCAACCGTATGGATCCGGTTGCGGTGCTGCAGAGCATCCAGCGCTTCCGCGTCACTTGGTGGTACGCCATGGCACCCATGCTCGAGGCCACGATGAAGGCGCCCGGCGCGGCCGAGTTCGACCTGTCGAGCCTGAAGACCACCATGGCCACCAGCTTCGGCATCAAGCTGACCCAGGAGCTGGCCGAACGCTGGAGCGCCTTCGCCAACGACTGCCTGGTGTACGAGGCGGGCTATGGCCTGTCGGAGACCCACACCAACGACGTGCTGATGCCCCGCGATGCGGTGCGCTGGGGCACCAACGGCGTGCCGGGCCCGGGCGTGGAGCTGCGCATCCTGGACGAGGCGGGCCAGCCGGTGCCGGTGGGCGAGAGCGGGCAGATCGTGGTGCGCAGCCAGGGCGTGTTCCATGGCTACTGGAACCGGCCCGAAGCCACGGCCGAGGTGCTCCAGGACGGCTGGGTGCACACCGGCGACATCGGCAGGCTGGACGCGCAGGGTTATCTCAGCTTCATCGGCCGTGTCAAGGAGATGATCAAGGTGTCGGGCTACAGCGTCTTCCCGGAAGAGGTGGAGTCGATCCTGATCCTGCATCCCCAGGTCGCGCAGGTGGCTGTCATCGGCGTGCCCGACGCCGACAAGGGCGAGGTGGTGAAGGCCTTCGTGGTGCCGTCGGCTGCTGCCGGCGACCCCTTCGACCGGGACGCGCTGCTGGCCTGGGCGCGCGAGAACATGTCCCACTACAAGGTGCCGCGCCAGCTGGAGCTGCTGGACGCGCTGCCCGCCACGGGCACCGGCAAGCTGCTGCGGCGCCTGCTGCGCGGCTGAGGCTGCCGGATGGGGCGCGGCTCAGCGCCCCCAAGCGATGCACCAGCGGATGCCTGTCGCTACGCCGGTCTGCCGAAGTCTGCTGCCATCGAATGGGCCGCGCGGACTTGCCGCTGCAACGCATTTGCAGCACAATTTTCGGATGAAGTCAGCCATCCTTCCGCAGGTGCGCGTCGATCCCGAACTTCGCGCCGACCTGGAATCCATGCTTCGCGAGGGCGAGTCCCTGTCCGGCTTCATCGAAGACAGCGTCCGCAGTGCCGTGGCATACCGGCGCGCCCAGGCGGAGTTCTACGCGCGGGGGGAGGCAGCCTGGCAGGCGTATTCGCGCACGGGTGTGGCGCATCCTGCCGATGAGGTCATCGGCGAGATGCGTCAGCGTCTGGAAAGCAAGCGCAAGGAGTTGGGGGCTGGCCGAGCCAAAGCGCGATGACCTTTGCCGTGGTGTTTGCGCCGCAGGCCCGCGCGGACTTGCTGAGACTCTTCGAATACCTGATCGATCGGGCTGAGACGGCGGCGGACCTCGATCTGGCAGAGCGCGCCATCGCGGCGGTCGAAGCGGCTGCGCAACTGCACCTGTCCCGGACGCCTTTCATCTACCGCAAGGCGGCCCAAGGCGGGGGGCTGCGTCGCGAGCTGATCGTTCCCTTTGGGGCCAGTGGCTATGTGCTTCTCTACGAAATCGCTGATGCCACCACGGTCGTGATCCTGGCCGTGCGGCATCAGCTGGAGCAGGACTACCACTAGCCTCGGTGGTCCGGCGCCTTTCACGCCCGAACCCTCACCGCCCCCAGCGCAGCACCAGCGGATCGAGCCGTCGCGCGATGTCGATCAGCTCGCGGCGCGTGGCCGGGTGCATGGGCGGCAGGGGGTGCCGGGGCGCCTCGCAGGTGATCACGCCGCCTTCCTTCATCAGTGCCTTGGCGGCCAGCATGCCGGCCTGGCGGTTCTCGTGGTTGATCAGGGGCAGCCAGCGCTGATAGAGCGCGAAGGCGCCGTCCATGTCCCCGCGGCGATGCGCCTCCAGGATGGGGCGGATGCCGTCAGGGAAGCCGCCACCGGTCATGGCGCCGGTGGCGCCGGCATGCAGGTCGGCCAGCAGCGTGATGGCCTCCTCGCCGTCCCACGGGCCTTCGATGGCGTCGCCGCCGAGCTGGATCAGCTCGCGCAGCTTGTTGGCGGCGCCGGCGGTCTCCATCTTGAAGTACGACACATGGTCGATCTCGCGCGCCATGCGGGCCAGGAAGGTCGGGCTCAGCACCGTGCCGCTGGCCGGCGCGTCCTGGACCATGATGGGGATGTCGATGGCGTCCGACACCTGCTGGTAGAAGGCCTGGATCTGCGCCTCGGGCACGCGGAAGGTGGCGCCGTGGTAGGGCGGCATCACCATCACCATGGCGGCGCCCATGTCCTGCGCGCGACGGCTGCGCTCGGCGCAGATGCGCGTGGCGTAGTGCGAGGTGGTGACGATCACCGGCACGCGGCCGGCCACATGCTCCAGGGCCGTGCGGGTGAGCACCTCGCGCTCCTGGTCCGACAGCGAGAACTGCTCCGAGAAGTTGGCGAGGATGGCCAGACCATCCACACCGGCGTCGATCATGAAGTCGAGCGCGCGCTTCTGGCTGGGCAGGTCGAGCTCGCCGCTCTCGGTGAAGGTGGTGGGCACCACCGGGAAGATGCCGCGGTACGGGGTGGCGGGATGGGCCATGGGGCGGTCTGTGCGTCTTGGCGTGTGGAAAAAGGGCAGGGCGGGCTCAGTGCGAATGGCGCGGCACGGCCGCACCGCGGCAGCCCACCAGGAAGTCCAGATCGCAGCCCTCGTCGGCCTGCAGCACATGCTCCACATAGAGCTTGCGGTAGCCGCCGCCGGGGGGCGTCAGGCTTTTCTGCACGTCGGCCATGCGGCTCGCGTATTCCTCGTCGGAGATGTCCAGGTGCAGCCGGCCGGCGTCGCTGTCCAGCTCGATCCAGTCGCCATCGCGCACCATGGCCAGGGGCCCACCGGCCGCGGCCTCGGGGGCCACGTGCAGCACCACGGTGCCGTAGGCAGTGCCGCTCATGCGGGCGTCCGAGATGCGCACCATGTCCTTGATGCCCTGGCGCAGCAGCTTCGGGGGCAGGCCCATGTTGCCCACCTCGGCCATGCCGGGATAGCCGCGCGGGCCGCAGTTCTTGAGCACCAGCACGGAGTCGGCGTCGACGTCCAGGTCTTCGTCGACGATGCGCTCCTTGTAATGCTCGAGGTTCTCGAACACCACGGCGCGGCCACGGTGCTTGAGCAGGGCCGGCGTGGCGGCCGAGGGCTTGAGCACCGCGCCGCGGGGTGACAGGTTGCCGCGCAGGATGCGGATGCTGCCGTCGCTGATGAGCGGCTTGTCCAGCGGGCGGATGACTTCGGGGTCGTGGATGGCCGCCTCGCGCACGTTGTCCCACAGGCTGTGGCCGTTCACGGTCAGGGCCTCGGGATGCGGCAGCAGCCCCGCCTCGCCCATGCGGCGCAGTACGCCGGGCAGGCCGCCGGCGTAGTAGAACTCCTCCATCAGAAAGCGGCCCGAAGGCATCAGGTCCACCAGCGTGGGCATGCCCTGGCCGACCCGCGTCCAGTCCTCCAGCTCCAGGTCCACGCCGATGCGCCCGGCGATGGCCTTGAGGTGGATCACCGCGTTGGTCGAGCCGCCGATGGCCGCGTTGGTGCGGATGGCGTTCTCGAAGGCCTGGCGGGTGAGGATCTGGGAGAGCTTGAGGTCGTCCCTGGCCATCTGCACGATGCGCTGGCCGGACAGGTGCGCCAGCACGTAGCGCCGTGCGTCCACCGCCGGAATGGCCGCGTTGTGCGGCAGCGTGACGCCCAGCGACTCGGCCATGCAGGCCATGGTCGAGGCGGTGCCCATGGTGTTGCAAGTGCCCGCCGAGCGCGACATGCCGGCTTCGGCCGAGAGGAACTTGTGCAGGTCGATCTCGCCCGCCTTGAGCGATTCGTGCAACTGCCACACCGAGGTGCCCGAGCCGATGTTCTTGCCGTCGAGCTTGCCGTTGAGCATGGGCCCGCCCGAGACCACGATGGCCGGCACGTCGCAGCTGGCCGCGCCCATCAGCAGCGCGGGCGTGGTCTTGTCGCAGCCGGCCAGCAGCACCACGGCGTCGATGGGGTTGCCGCGGATGGCCTCTTCCACGTCCATGGCCGCCAGGTTGCGGGTGAGCATGGCGGTGGGTCGCAGGTTGGACTCGCCGTTGGAGAACACCGGGAACTCCACCGGAAAGCCGCCCGCCTCGTACACGCCGCGCCGCACATGCTCGGCGATCTTGCGGAAGTGCGCGTTGCAGGGCGTCAGCTCCGACCAGGTGTTGCAGATGCCGATCACGGGGCGGCCGTCGAATTCGTGGTCGGGGAAGCCCTGGTTCTTCATCCAGCTGCGGTACATGAAGCCGTTCTTGTCGTTGTGGCCGAACCACTCGGTGGAGCGCAGCTTCTTCTTGGGGGTTGAGTCGGACATGGTGGCTTTCAGAAGGACGGAGGCGACGTTCGAAGAGGAGGGGATTCAGCGGCGGCCGGCACGCAGCGACACCACGCGCTGCAGCAGGCAGAAGGCAAAGAGCAGCAGGCCGACGACGATGCGCGTCCACCATGAACTCAGGGTGCCGTCGAAGGCGATGAGGGTCTGGATCACGCCCAGCATCAGCACGCCGAACAGCGTGCCGGCCACGTAGCCCACGCCGCCGCTGAGCAGCGTGCCGCCGATCACCACAGCGGCGATGGCGTCCAGCTCCAGTCCCACGGCATGCAGGCCGTAGCCCGAGAGCATGTAGAAGGTGAAGAGCACGCCGGCCAGCGCCGAGCACAGGCCCGACAGGGCATACACGCCCACCAGCGTTCGGCGCACCGGCAGCCCCATGAGGTGGGCCGAATGCTCGTTGCCGCCGATGGCGTACACCGTGCGGCCGAAGGGCGTGCAGTGGGCCACGTACATCGCCACCAGCAGAACGACCACACCGATCACGGCGCCCAGCGACAGCGAGGTCTCCGCTAAGAAAGGCACCCGCAACTGCGCAAGCTCGGTGTAGGCCTCGCTCGTGATGCTGATCGAGTCGATGCTGATCAGGTAGCACAGCCCGCGCGCCAGGAACATGCCGGCCAGCGTGACGATGAAGGGCTGCAGCCGGAATCGCTCGATCAAGAGGCCCATGAAGCTGCCGAAGGCGGTGCCCATCACCAGCACCACGGCGATGGCGGGCGCGGGGCTCCAGCCGTGCCGCTCCACCAGCGTGGCCAGCACCATGGTCGAGAAGGCGATCACGGAGCCCACCGACAGGTCGATGCCGCCGGTGAGGATGACGAAGGTCATGCCCACCGCCACCACCAGCAGGAAGCTGTTGTCGATCAGCAGGTTCAAAAAGACCTGCAGCGAGAAGAAGCCGTCGTAGCGCAGCGAGCCGGCCAGCACCACGGCCGCGAAGAGCGAGATGGTGGCGGTCAGGGGCAGGTACTTGGGGTCCAGCCGGCGGCGCGGGCGTGCCGGCGCCGTGGGGCTCGTCTTGTCGGCGACGCGGGCAGTGGGCAACACGGCGCTCATCGCAGTTGCTCCCGCGGCGCGGGCCGCACGGCCAGGGTGCGCAGCATGGCGCGGAACTCGGCGGACTGCAGAAGCATCACGACGAACACCACGGCCGCCTTGACCACCAGGTTGATCTCGGGCGGCACGCCCAGCGAGTAGATGGCATAGGTCAGCGTCTGGATGATGAGCGCGCCGATGGCGCTGCCCACCAGGCTGAAGCGCCCGCCGGTGAGCAGCGTGCCGCCCAGCGTCACGGCCAGGATGGCGTCCAGCTCCATCAGCTGGCCAGCGTTGTTGCCGTCCGCGCTCTTGACGTTGGAGCTGATCAGCAGCCCCGCGATGCCGGCGCACAGCCCGCACACCGCATAGCAGCCGATGATCAGCCGGCGTGCCTTCACGCCCGCCACCCGCGCCGCCGTCGGGTTGATGCCCACGGCCTGTATGAACAGGCCCAGGGCCGTGCGGGTGCAGGCCAGGCCCAGCAGCGCCAGCACCGCCGCCGCCACGTAGACAGAGAAGGGCAGGCCGAAGAGGTAGCCGCCGCCGATGAAGAAGAAGGGCTTGTAGTAGATGGTCAGGATCTGCCCGTCGGTGATGAGCTGCGCCAGGCCGCGGCCGGCCACCATCAGGATCAGCGTCGCGATGATGGGCTGCATGCCGATGGCGCCCACCAGCAGGCCGTTCCACAGCCCACAGAGCAAGGCGACGCCCAGGGCGCCGGCCACGGCGAGCGTCAGGCCGAAGCGCGCGCTCTGGCCGTCGACCGCGCCGCCGATCAGCCAGGCAGCCACGGCCGCGCAGATGGCCACCACCGCGCCCACCGAGATGTCGATGCCGCGCGTGGCGATCACCAGCGTCATGCCCAGCGACACCACCACCAGCGGCGCCGCGCGGTTGAGGATGTCGACCAGGCTGCCGTAGAGGTGGCCGTCGCGCCATTCCAGGTGCAGGAAGCCCGGGTTGAAGCCGGCGTTGACGGCCAGCAGCAGTGCCAGCGTGAGCAGCGGCCAGGCAAGGCGGTGCTGCATCAGTCGTGAGAGGAGGGAAGGAGGCATGTCAGTGCGCCGGCTCCGCGGCGATGAGTTCGTACACGTCGTCCTCGCTGCTGCCGGCGGGCAGCTCGCCCACCTTCGTGCGGTCGCGCAGCACGACGATGCGGTGGGCCACGCGCACCACCTCGCTGATCTCGGAAGAGATGAACAGCACCGCCATGCCCGCCTTCGCGAGCTGGAGGATCTGCTCCATGATTTCCTGCTTGGCCGCCACGTCGATTCCGCGCGTGGGCTCGTCGAGGATCAAGAGGCGCGGCGCGGTGGCCAGCCAGCGGGCGATGACCGCCTTCTGCTGGTTGCCGCCCGAGAGCAGGCCGATGGGTGTGTCGATGCTGGCCGTCTTGATGCCCAGCGCCGCGACGTAATGCTCGGCCATGCGCACCTGCTCGGCATGGGGAATGAAATGCAGCGCGCCGCGCCGGGCCTGCAGGGCCAGGGCAATGTTCTCGCGCACCGACAGCTCGGCGACGATGCCGTCGGTCTTGCGCTCCTCGGGGCACAGCGCCAGGCCGGCGGCGATGGCTTGGGTCGGGCTGCCAAAGCGCTGCGCCTGGCCGTCGATCCACAGCGTGCCGCTGTCCGCCGGCTCCAGGCCGAAGAGCAGGCGGGCCAGCTCGGTGCGGCCCGCGCCCAGAAGGCCGGCCAGGCCCACCACCTCGCCCGCGCGCACCTGCAGGTCGATGGGATGCAGCTGGGTCTTCTGGCCCAGGCCCTCGGCCTTGAGCAGCGGCGTCTCGCCCACGGCGGCCGGCGGCAGGGCGGCAGACTGGCCCTGCGCGGCGGCCAGCTCGCGGCCCACCATGGCCGAGATCAGCGCCGGCGCCGGCAGTTCGGCCGTCGGCCATTCGCCCACGAAGCGGCCGTTGCGCAGCACGGTGATGCGGTCCGACACGGCATACACCTGGTTCATGAAGTGGGTGACGAAGACGATGGCCAGGCCTTCGTCCCTCAGCCGGCGCATCACCTCGAAGAGCTTGCGCACCTCGTCGTCGTCCAGGCTGGAGGTGGGCTCGTCCAGGATCAGCACCCGCGCATCCACGCCCAGCGCGCGGGCGATGGAGACCAGCTGCTGCACCGCCACCGGATAGCTGGCCAGCAGCCGGGTCACGTCGATGTCCAAGCCCACGCGCGCCAGCAGCGTGCGCGCGCCCTCGTTGACCGCGGCCCAGTCGATGCGCCGGCCCTGCAGCAGGCCGCGGCGCGGATAGCGGCCGGCGAACACGTTCTCGGCCACGGAGAGGTTCGGGCAGAGGTTCACTTCCTGGTAGACGGTGCTGATGCCCAGTGCCTGCGCCTGCGCGGGCGAGGTCGGCACGATGGGCGCGCCTGCCAGCACCATGCGCCCTTCGTTGGCCGGAAACACGCCCGTGAGCACCTTGATCAGCGTGGACTTGCCCGCGCCGTTCTGGCCCATCAGCGCGTGGATCTCGCCGGGGTACAGGCGCAGCTGCACGTCCTGCAGCACCGGCACGTTGCCGAAGCGCTTGCCGATGCCGGTGAGTTCGAGCACCGGTGCGGTGGAGGAAGGAGTGACAGCAGCCATGGCTTCAGCGGTTCTTGTGCCAGACGTCGATGAACACGGCGGCCAGCAGCACCAGCCCCTTGATCACCTGCTGGTAGTCGATGCCGATGCCCATGATCGACATGCCGTTGTTCATCACGCCCATGACGAAGGCACCGATCACCGCGCCCGTGACCTTGCCCACGCCCCCCGACGCCGAGGCGCCGCCGATGAAGCAGGCCGCGATCACGTCAAGCTCGAAGCCCAGGCCCGCCTTGGGCGTGGCCGTGTTGAGCCGCGCCGCGAACACCAGCCCGGCCAGCGCCGCCAGCACGCCCATGTTGACGAAGGCATAGAAGCTCAGGCGCCGGGTGTCGATGCCGGACAGCCGCGCCGCCTTCTCGTTGCCGCCGAGCGCATACACGCGTCGGCCCAGCACCGTGCGGCGGGTGACGAAGTCGAACAGCACGATCAGCACCGCCATCACCACCAGCACATTGGGCAGACCGCGGTACGAGGCCATCATCCAGGCGAAGCCGATCAGCAGGCCCGCGAAGATCAGCGTCTTGGCGGCGAAGAAGCCGGCCGGCTCGCCGCCGATGCCGTGCGCCTGCTGGCGCTGCCGGGCGCGCCAGCCCGCAATGGCGAAGGCCGCCGCCATGGCCACGCCCAGCAGCAGCGAGGTCAGCCGCAGCCCCTGGTTGCCGAAGGCTTCGGGGATGAAGCCCGAGCTCAGCCGCTGGAAGCTGTCGGGAAAGGGCCCGACCGACTGGCCCTGCAGCAGCGCCAGCGCCAGGCCCTTGAACACCAGCATACCGGCCAGCGTGACGATGAAGGAGGGGATGCGCGCATAGGCCACGAACCAGCCCTGCGCGGCCCCGATCAGCGCGCCGCCCACCAGGCAGGCCAGCGCGGCCGGGATCACCGGCCAGTCGTGGTTGACCATCAGCACCGCGGCCAGCGCGCCGATGAAGCCGCTGACCGAGCCCACCGACAGGTCGATGTGGCCCGCCACGATCACCAGCAGCATGCCCAGCGCCATGATGACGATGTAGCTGTTCTGCAGCACCAGGTTGGTGAGGTTGAGCGGCTGCATCAGCGTGCCGTCGGTCAGCACCTGGAACAGCACCATGATCGCGACCAGGCACACCAGCATGCCGTACTCGCGGAAGTTGTGGCGCAGGAAGGCGGCGGTGGAAGGTGCCGGCGCGGCCGCGGATGCGGTGGCGCGGGGCAGGGATGCGGCGTTGTCGGTCATGCAAGGGCTTCCGTCTTGGCCGCGGGCGCGCGTGCGGCGGCATGGCCGCGCACGATGGCGCCCATGATCCGCTCCTGCGTGGCCTCGGCCGTGGGCATCTCGGCGACGAAGCGGCCTTCGTTCATCACGTAGATGCGGTCGGTGATGCCCAGCAGCTCGGGCATCTCGGAGGAAATGACGATCACGCAGCGGCCCTGGGCCGCCAGCTCGGCGATGAGCGCGTAGATCTCGTACTTGGCGCCGACGTCGATGCCGCGCGTGGGCTCGTCGAGGATCAGCACCCTGGGCTCGGTGAACAGCCACTTGCCCAGCACCACCTTCTGCTGGTTGCCGCCCGAGAGGTTGAGCGTCTTCTGCAGCACGTCGGGCGTGCGGATGCGCAGGGCGCGGCGAAAGCGCTCGGCCACGGCCGTGTCCTGCTGCGGGTCGATCACGCCGGCGCGGGACACGCCCTTCAGGTGGGCGAGCGAGGTGTTGAAGCGGATGCTCTCGTCCAGCACCAGGCCGGCACCCTTGCGGTCCTCGGTCACATAGGCCAGGCCCTGGGCGATGGCCTTGCCCACCGTGCTGACGTCCACCTCGCGGCCATCGATGCGCGCCGTGCCGGCGACGCGCTGGCCCCAGCTGCGGCCGAACACGCTCATGGCGAACTCGGTGCGGCCGGCGCCCATCAGGCCGGCGATGCCCACCACCTCGCCGTGGCGTACATGCAGATTCAGGTCCTGCAGGAAGGGCCGCTCGGGCCGCTGCGGATGGTGCGCCTGCCAGCCGCTCACCTCGAAGCCGACGGCGCCGATCGTCGGCGTGCGCGGCGGGTAGCGATCGGCCATGGCGCGGCCGACCATGGCGCGGATGACCTCGTTCTCGTCCGCCGGGCCGGCGCTGCAGTCGAGGGTCTGCACGCTGCTGCCGTCGCGCAGCACGGTCACCGCGTCGGCCACGCGGGCGATCTCGTTGAGCTTGTGCGAGATCAGGATGCAGGTGATGCCCTGCGCGCGCAGCTCCATCAGCAGGTCCAGCAGGGCCTGGCTGTCGTTCTCGTTGAGGCTGGCGGTGGGCTCGTCCAGGATCAGCAGGCGCACCTGCTTGGCCAACGCCTTGGCGATCTCCACCAGCTGCTGCTGGCCGATGCCGAGGTCGCCTACCGGCGTCTCGGGCGACATCCGCAGGCCCACCTTGGCCAGCAGTGCACGGGTACGGCGGTGCGCCTCGGTCCAGTCGATGACGCCGCCGCGCGCCACCTCGTTGCCCAGGAACAGGTTCTCGGCAATGGAGAGCATGGGCACCAGCGCCAGCTCCTGGTGGATGATGATGATGCCGGCGCGCTCGCTGTCGTGGATGCCGCCGAAGCGCTGCACCTGGCCGTCGTAGACGATGTCGCCCTCGTACTCGCCGTGCGGGTAGACGCCGCTGAGTACCTTCATCAGCGTCGACTTGCCGGCGCCGTTCTCCCCCACCAGGGCATGGATCTGCCCGGCCTGCACACCCAGCTCCACCCGGTCCAGGGCCACGACCCCGGGAAAGGTCTTGCGGATGTGGCGCATCTCCAGAAGAAGACTCATGCCAGTTGGGCTCCCTCTCCCACAAGGGGAGAAGGGCTTCGGCGGGCGCTTGCGGTGACGCGGTTCATGAGCGCCGGCTGAGCCTTACTTGAACTGCGCGGCCTTGTAGTAGCCGCTGTCCACGAGCACCTGTTCCCAGTTGCTCTTGTCCACGCTCACGGGCTTGAGCAGGTACGACGGCACCACCTTGACGCCGTTGTTGTAGGTCTTGGTGTCGTTGACCTGGGGCTGCTTGCCCGAGACCACGGCGTCGACCATGTCGGCCGTGACCTTGGCCAGCTCGCGCGTGTCCTTGAACACGGTAGAGGACTGCTCGCCGCGCAGGATCGACTTGACCGAGGGCACCTCCGCGTCCTGCCCGCTCACCACGGGGCAGGGCTGCTGCGCGGTGCAGTAGCCCACGCCCTTGAGCGAGGAGAGGATGCCGATGGACAGCCCGTCGTACGGCGAGAGCACCGCATCGACGCGCGCATTGCCGTAGAAGGCCGACAGCAGGTTGTCCATGCGGGCCTGCGCCACCGCGCCGTCCCAGCGCAGCGTGCCCACCTTGTCCATGCCCATCTGCTTGCTGCGCACCACCAGCTTGCCACTGTCGATGTAGGGCTTGAGCACGCTCAACGCCCCGTCGTAGAAGAAGAAGGCGTTGTTGTCGTCGGGCGAGCCGCCGAACAGCTCGATGTTGAAGGGGCCCTTGCCCTGCTTGAGGCCGAGCTTGTCGACGATGGAATTGGCCTGCAGCACGCCGACCTGGAAGTTGTCGAAGGTGGCGTAGTAGTCGACGTTCTTGCTGTTGCGGATCAACCGGTCGTAGGCGATGACCTTGATGCCCCGGTCGGCCGCGTTCTGCAGCGCCTTGCCGAGCGTGGTGCCGTCGATGGAGGCGATCACCAGCACCTTGGCGCCGCGGGTGATCATGTTCTCGATCTGCGCCAGCTGGTTGGGGATGTCGTCCTCGGCGTACTGCAGGTCGGTCTTGTAGCCCCGGTCCTTCAGCACCTTGACCATGTTGTCGCCATCGGCGATCCATCGTGCCGAGGACTTGGTGGGCATGGCGATGCCGACCAGGCCCTTGTCCTGGGCGTGCGCGGCCAGCGGGCCGAAGGCCGTCAGCGCAGCCGCTGCGGCAAGAAGGTGACGGATGAAGACGCGGCGCATGGGTTGTCTCTCTGAGTGGTGTTGTTCGAACTGGACAGCGTGAGGGGCCGGGGCGCTCGCAGCGCCTGCCAGGGCACCCGCGGATCTGGCTCCGCCAGGCCGCTGGGTGCGCCCCCTTCCCGCGAAGCGAGAGAAGGGGGAGCCGCGAAGCGGCATGGGGGTTGTTCAGTACTTCCGCTTTGGAAACTCGGCAGCGGCGGTTTCCATCGGGAAGATGCCTTCCTCCGTCACGATGCGCTTGGCCACCGGCTTGCCGGCCACGATGTCGTTCACCGCCGTCATCAGCTGCGGCCCCAGCAGCGGTGAGCATTCGACGGACACGTTGAGCTTGCCGGCCATCATGGCCTCGAAGGCGCCCTTGACGGCGTCGATGGAGATGATGGTGATGTCCTTGGCCGGCTTCAGGCCCGCTTCCTCGATGGCCTGGATGGCGCCGATGGCCATGTCGTCGTTGTGCGCGTAGAGCACGTTGATGCCGTTCTTGCCCTCGGCCTTCAGGAAGGCTTCCATCACCTCCTTGCCCTTGGCGCGGGTGAAGTCGCCGGTCTGCGAGCGCACGATCTTGAACTTGGGATCGGCCTTGATGATTTCCTCGAAGCCCTTCTTGCGGTCGATGGCCGGTGCCGAGCCCACGGTGCCCTGCAGCTCAACGATGCGCACCTCGCCCTTCTGGTCCTTCATCTTGTCCACCAGCCAGCGGCCGGCCTTGCGGCCTTCCTCGACGAAGTCGGAGCCCATGAAGGTGACGTAGAGCGAGGTGTCCTTGGTGTTGACGGCGCGGTCCGTCAGCACCACCGGGATCTTGGCGGCCTTGGCCTCGCGCAGCACGTTGTCCCAGCCGGTCTCGACCACCGGCGAGAAGGCGATCACGTCCACCTTCTGCGCGATGAAGGCGCGGATGGCCTTGATCTGGTTTTCCTGCTTCTGCTGCGCGTCGGAGAACTTGAGCTCGATGCCTGCGTCCTTGGCGGCCGACTTGATCGATTCCGTATTGGCGGTGCGCCATTCGCTTTCGGCGCCCACCTGGCTGAAGCCGAGCACGATCTTCTTCTGCGCCCAGGCGGCACTGGGCAGCGCCATGGCGAGGGGCAGGCCGGCGGCCAGGGCGACGAGCTGACGACGGGAGGGGCGCATGGGTTGTCTCCTGATGAAGGAATCGATGGTGTTGTGGGCGCCGTGCGGCGCACCCGCACCGCATCGAACGTGAGGGCAGTGTATGAAGCAAAAAAATATCCATCCAATGGTTTTTTGAAGAGAATGGATATCAATAGGAGCATTCGCACAAACCCTCGCCGCCCGTCGGCGACACCGCCATTCCTTCCTCGATGACCAGCCCCTCGACGTCCAACCCGCACTGGTTCCTGCGCGCCCGCCTCAAGACGCGGCAGTTGCTGCTGCTCACGGCCCTGGCCGACGAGGGCAACATCCACGCCGCCGCCCGCGCGCTCAACATCACGCAGCCCGCGGCCAGCAAGTTGCTCAAGGACCTGGAGGACGTGCTGGAGGTGCCGTTGTTCGAGCGCCTGCCGCGAGGCATGCGGCCCACCTGGTACGGCGAGACCATGATCCGCCATGCCCGCCAGGCGCTGGCGAGCCTCAACCAGGCGCACGAGGAGCTGATGTCGCTCAAGGCCGGCCGCTACGGCCAGGTGGGCGTGGGCGCGATCACCTCACCCGGTCTCGCGCTGCTGCCGCAGGCGGTGGCGGCCGTGAAGCGCGAGCAGCCCAGCCTGCGCGTGGTGCTGGAGATCGAGACCAGCCCGGTGCTGGTCGACTACCTGCGCCAGGGCCGGCTGGACATCCTGGTGGCGCGCATCTTTGCCGACGACGACAAGTCGAACCTGCGCTACGAACCGCTGACGGGCGAGCCCGTGTGCGCGGTGGCGCGGCCCGGGCATCCGCTGTCGAGCGCAGCCGGGCTGACGCTGGGCGACGTGGCCACGCGGCCCTGGATCGTGCCGCCCGCAGGCAGCGTGCTGCGGCACCGTTTCGACCTGATGTTCCAGGAGGCCGGCCTGGCGCCGCCCTTCGACGTGGTGGAGACGGCGGCGCTGCTCTTCATCACCCGCATGCTGCAGCAGAGCGACATGCTGTGCGTCATGGCCACCGAGGTGGCGCGCTACTACGCGGGGCACGGCATCCTGAGCATCCTGCCGCTGGACATGCCCTGCCACATGGACGACTTCGGCCTCATCACCCGCACCGACCGGCAGCTATCGCCCGGCGCCACGCTGCTGATGCAGGCGCTGCGCACCGCCTGCAGGCCCGTCTACGGCCTCAGTCCCTGACCCCGCCTTGCTCCTCTCCCCGCTGGGGAGAGGCAGGGTGAGGGGCCGCGGGCGCCCGATTCGCCACGCCGCTGGCGTTGCCGCCGATCTTCAAACCCACCCCGCATCCACCGTGAACTCCTGCGCCGTGCACATGCGCCCCGCATCGCTGGCCAGGAAGGCCACCATGTGCGCGATGTCCTGCGGCGCCAGACGGTCGGGCAGGCACTGGTTGCGGGCGAGCTCCTTCTCGCCCTCGGCATCCAGCCAGAGCGCGATCTGCCGCTCGGTCATCACCCAGCCCGGCGAGACCGTGTTGATGCGGATGCGGTCCTGCCCCAGCGTGCGGGCCAGCCCGCGTGTCAGCCCGTTCACCGACGACTTGGCGATGGCATAGCAGGGATAGCCGCTGCCCTTGCCCTGCCAGCCGGTCGAGCCCAGGTTGACCACCGATCCGCCGCCCAGCCGGCGCATGCCGGGCACCACGGACTGGATCGCGAAGAAGGCCGGCCGCTCGTTGATGGCCATGCGCTCGTCGTAGTACTGCGGCGTCACCGATTCGAGCGTGTGCCGGTCGTCGCTCGCCACGTTGTTGACCAGCACATGGAAGTCGCCCAGTGCCGTGGCCGCGTCGGCGATGGCGGCCTGCAGCGCGGGCACGTCGCGCACATCGCAGCACCGCCACCAGGGCGCCGGCAGGCCTTCGGCGGCCAGCGCCTCCGCCAGCGCCCGGCTGGGCGCCTCGGCGATGTCGATGAAGGCGACCTGCATGCCCTGGCGGGCCAGCTCGCCCACGATGGCGGCGCCGATGCCGCTGCCGCCCCCGGTGACGAAGGCGCGGCGGCCCTGAAGGCCCGGGTAGCGGGCCAAACCGGCGCCAGCGGTGTTCGAAGATGGGATATTCATTTGTGTATCGAATGAGGCAAAGAAATCATGCAATGCTCATCAATATGCCCGGCTAGCATCGATGGCGTCAAGACGAGACAAACGACGAGACAGACGCGACACCGCGTGATGAGGCTCCCTGCATGACTTCTTCCTTCTTGCCTGCCGCCAGCGGCGCGCCGCTGCATGCCGGCCGGGCGCAGTGCGTCCTCGATGCCCGCGCCCAGTTGGGCGAGGGCGCCCTGTGGTCGCCGCGCCGCCGGGCGCTGTGGTGGGTGGACATCCTGTCGCACCGACTCTTCCGCTGGCGCCCGGCCGATGGCGAAGCCCTGTGCTGGCAGTTCGACGAAGAGGTCTCGGCCGTGGCCGAGCGGCGCGACGGCGCCGGCCTGATGCTGGCGCTGCGTCGGGGCATGGCGCACTTCGATCCCGACGCACCGGGCTCGGGGCCGGTCTACCTGCACCGGCCCGCGGGCGAACCGGCCAGCAACCGCTTCAACGACGGCCGCTGCGACCGGCATGGCCGCTTCTGGGCCGGCAGCATGGATTTCGACGCCCGCCAGCCCACCGGCCACCTGTACTGCTACGACGAGGCGGGCCGCTGCGACCGCCTGCTGCTGGGCCTGCGCGTGACCAACGGCCCCGCCTGGTCGCTGGACGGACGGCGCATGTACGTGAACGACACGGTGGGCCGGCATGTGCTGGCCTGCGAGGTGGACCCCGTCAGCGGTCCGTGTGTGCCGCTTCGCCCCTGGCTGACCTTCTCTGCCGGTGACGGCCATCCGGATGGCATGACGGTCGACGCCGACGGCCGGCTGTGGATCGCCCACTGGGGTGGCGGCTGCGTCAGCGCCCACGACCCCGACACGGGCGAGGAACTGGACCGCATCGCCGTGCCCGCCAGCCAGGTCACGCACTGCGCCTTCGGCGGCGAGGACCTGCGCACGCTCTACATCACGACCGCCCGCGTGGGCCTGGACGATGCGGCGCTGCGTGGCGAGCCCCTGGCCGGTGGGCTTTTTGCCGTGCCGATGAACGTGGCCGGCCTGCCGGCCCATGCCTTTGGAGTTGCCGCATGAACGTCTCCGAGATCGCCGGCTCGCCGGCATCGTCCCCCGATCCGGTCCACGGTGCCGACAGCGTGGCGTCCACGGCCGACGCCCAGGGCCGCCACTGGCTGCAGCATGCCGGCCAGCGGCTGGCGGTCGTGCCCTCGCGCGGCGGCGCCGTGGCCGCCTGGCAGTGGCTGCCGCCGCAAGGGGCGCCAATGGACCTGTGGCGCCCCTGGGATGGCAGCGACGACCTCTACCGCCAGGCCTCCTTCGCGATGGTGCCGTGGTCCAACCGCATCGCGCAGGGCGGTTTCGAGGCGGCGGGTCGCTTCCATGCCATGCAACCCAATCGCGTGGGCGAGCCCTATCCGATCCATGGCGACGGCTGGCTGCAGCCCTGGCAGCTGCGGCAGACGGGCCCGGGCGAGATCGAGATGACGCTGCACTCCGACGGCTTCGGCGGCAGCCCCTACCGCTTCGTCGCGCGGCAGGTGCTGCGGCTACGCGAGCATGGCCTGGACCAACGGGTCGAGGTGCGCCATGAAGGCGACGAGCCGCTGCCCTACGGCCTGGGCCTGCATCCGTGGTTCGTGCGCGCGGCCGATACGCGCATCCAGGCGGCGGTGCAGGGCGTGTGGCTGAGCGGGGCCGATCCGATCCCCACCGGCCGCAGCACCACGCTGCCGGCCGACTGGAACCTGCCCACCGGCATGCCGGCCCATGGCAGCTTCATCGACAACGCCTTCTTCGGCTGGGACGGCGTCGCCACGGTGCACTGGCCTGGGCGGGGGCTTCAGGTGCAGCTGCGGCAGATCGAGCCGGCCGTGCGCGGCGGGGAGGGCCACTGCCTCGTCTACCGTCCACCACAGGGTGAGGCCTTCTGCCTGGAGCCGATCACCCATCCCATCGACGCCTTCCATCTGCCGGGACAGGAGGGGCTGCGACTGTTGCGCAAGGGCGAGTCGATGCGCCTGTCGGTCGCGTGGGACGTGCTGCCGGACGGCGCCTGAAGGAACGCGCGACGCGGGAGCGTGTCGGGCCGGCGCGTCAGCGGTGGAGGGATCGCGGCGCCGGACATTCGGGTGGCCTTGTCCGATGCCGGCGGTCGAACTTTGCCGACTCCCCCGCCGGCGCGCGCCGATATCCTCGGCGGCGCAAGAAGTCGTCACCCCGCTCCCATCATGACAACACATCGCCTGCTCGCCTGCCTCGCCGGTAGCCTGCTCCTCGCTCCCACGCTTGCCTTGGCCGATCCGCCCCACGGTCGCGGCCATGGCAAGGGCCATGGTCCCGGCCACAAGGAGACCTACTGGGACGGCCCCTGCAAGATCGAGCGCAAGTGGAAGAAGAACGGCGACTTCGACGAGAAGCGCAAATGCAAGGACGGCGGACCTGTGGGTTACCGCCCGGCGCCCGCGCCGGCCT
The DNA here is from genome assembly GCF_040544975.1 of Pseudacidovorax sp. 1753. Lineage (NCBI taxonomy): Bacteria > Pseudomonadati > Pseudomonadota > Betaproteobacteria > Burkholderiales > Comamonadaceae > Pseudacidovorax > Pseudacidovorax sp. 1753. The sequence goes on from NZ_JBEPKY010000010.1 coordinate 242,904, forward strand.
ATGTGCCCGTGCCGGTGCCCGTCTACCCGGCGCCGCGCGAGCCCGGCGTGGTCATCCAGGGCACCGTGCGGCTGCCCTGAGCGCCATCGTTCTTCCGGAAGGCACGGCCCCTGCTCAGGCGGCGCCGGCGCCGCGCGGCAGCCTCGCCTTGCCGTAGCTGCGGTAGCGGTCGCGCACCGTTGCCATCTCTGCCGCATCCAGCACCACGGGAGCACCCAGTTGGGCGCTCATCCAGTACTGGCGCGCCAGCGTCTCCAGCTTGGCCGCATTGGCGACGGCCTTCTCGATGGAGACCGCATGGCAGATCATTCCATGGTTGGCCAACAGGCAGGCCGTGTGGCCGGCCAGCGCGTCGACCGCCGACTGCGCCAGGGCGTCGGTGCCGAAGGTGGCGTACGTGGCACAGGGCACCTCGTCGCCGCCGAAGCCCGCCAGCATGTAGTGGAAGGCCGGGAGCGGCCGGCGCTGGGCCGACAGGGCCACGCAGGCGTCCGAATGGGTATGCACCACCGCCATGGCCTGCGGATAGTGCCGGTAGATGGCCGTGTGCATGGACCATTCGCTGGACGGGATGCCCGGCGAGCGGTTCTCGCCATCCATGGCGATCGAGACGATGGCCTGCGCGTCGATGCTGTGGGCATCCGCGCCGGAAGGGCTGATCAGCGCGCCGCCGTCGAAGCGGCAGCTGATGTTGCCGGCGCTGCCGGTGTTGAGGCCGAGTTCGGCCAGACGGCGGTAGCCGTCGGCGAGGGCCTGGCGAAGAGCGTCCTCGGAGATCGGGGTGTCGATGGGAGTCGTCATCGGATCGGCTTTCTGCTGAAGGGGTGGAGGTCGGTACGGGACTGCGGATGGCATGCGGCCTATCCGCCGGAGGCCATGCCCTGGAGCATGGGCAGCAGCATGTCGACGGGCCCCAGCTTGCCGGACTTGAGGCACAGCGCGAGCCGGCCCTCGCCGGGGTCGTCGGTCACCGCGCGGGCCACGCCAGGGCCTTCGTAGGCGCCCACGGTGAGGCGGGTGACGGCCAGGTGCCGGAGCACGGCGCCGGAGGTCTCGCCGCCGGAGATGACGAAGCGCCGCACGCCCGCATCGCGCAGCCGCAGGGCCAGGCGGCCCAGCACCTCCTCGGCCAGGGCGGCGGCGCCCAGCTTGCCCGCGCGGGCCTGCACACGTTCGACCTCGGCCGCATCGGCCGAAGTGGCAATGGCCACCGGGCCCGCCGCGAGCAGGGGCAGCGCCCAGGCAAGTGCTTCGCCCACCACGTCGGCGCCTTCCAGCGCGCGGACCATGTCGATCCAGAGCACCGGGCGTTGCTCGGCGAAGGCACGCAGCTGCTCGATCGAGCGGCCGGCGCAACTGCCGGCCAGGACGACCGCGGGGCCTTCCACGGCCGGCAGCGCCGGGTCGGCCGGGGCGGACGTCAGCCAGCCGTTGCGGCGCCAGTGCGCGGGGTAGTAGGCGCCGATCGACGAATTGCCCGTCATCAGCGGCCAGTCCCAGGTCAGGGCCGCGAGCGCCGCCAGGTCGTCCGGCTCGGCGGCATCGGTGATGGCGAAGCCCACGCCCGTGGCCTGCAACTGCGCCACATGCGCGCGCATCGCCTCCAGCCCGGCATGCACCACCTGCTGGGGCAGCAGCCCCACCTTCGTCGCTGTCTGTCGCTGCAGCGTGCGCACGAGGCTGGGGTCGAGCATGGGCGTGAGCGGATCGAAGCGCTTGGGCGACTCCGAGATCAGCATGTCGTCCGCGAACAGGTGGCCCTGGAACACGCGGCGGCCCGCCTCCGGAAAGGAGGGGCAGAAGGCCGTGAAGCGCGCCCCCGTCATCTCGCGCAGCAGGTCGGCGCAGGGGCCGATGTTGCCGGCGTCGGTGGAGTCGAAGGTGGCGCAGTACTTGAAGAAGAGCTGCCGGGCGCCGCGCGCCTGCAGCGCCCGGGCACCGCCGGCAAAGGCCCGCACCGCGTCCTGCGCCGGTACCACGCGCGTCTTGCCGGCGATGACGGCCGCCTCGATGTCGGCGGGCAGCGCGTCCAGTTCGGAGGGATGCGTCACGAAGCCGCAGCGCACTCCCTGGGCCACAAGCATGGCGGCGAGCTCCATGCCGCCGGTCAGGTCATCGGCGAGGGCGCCGAACAGAAGGGCCATTCAAGTCTCCTTGCGTTGGAAAAAAGCGCCCGCGGCGTTCAGGGGCTATTGCGTTACATGAAACATGATATATCCTACGATCGAAATCGACGACCACCCAAGGCTTCTTTCCATGTCTTCCGAAACCTCCAGCGCCACCGTCGGCGGGCGCGACCAACTTCTGCGCCAGCGCGCCCTCAAGGTGGTGCCGGGCGGCATGACCGGGCACCTGAATGCGGCGCAGCTGCCGGCGGGCTATCCGCAGTACTTCGCCCGCGGGCAGGGCTGCCGCGTGTGGGACGTCGATGGCCGCGAGTACATCGACTTCATGTGCAGCTGGGGCCCCAACCTGCTGGGCCATGCCCATCCGCAGGTGGACGAGGCGGCCCGTCGCCAGCAGGCGCTGGGCGACTGCTTCAACGGCCCGACCGAGCGCTTCGTCGAGCTGGCCGAGCGCTTCGTGGCGCGTACCGCGCATGCGGACTGGGCGCTGTTCCAGAAGAACGGCACCGACGCCACCACCATCTGCCTGATGGTGGCCCGCGCCGCCACCGGCAAGCGCAAGGTGCTGGTGGCGACCAAGGCCTACCACGGCGCCGACCCGTGGTGCACGCCGGTGCCGGTGGGCATCACGGCCGAGGACCGGGCGCACCTCATCCACTACACCTACAACGACACGGCGAGCCTGGACGCGGCCGTGGCCAAGGCCGGCGACGACCTGGCCGCCATCGTGTGCGCCGCCTTCAAGCACGACCTGGGCGTCGACCAGGAACTGCCCACCCCTGCGTTCGCCCGCCACGCCCGCCAGCTGTGCGACAAGGCCGGAGCAGCCCTGATCGTGGACGAGGTGCGTGCGGGCATGCGCGTGCATGCCGGTGGCAGCTGGGAGACGGTGGGCGTGCGGCCCGACCTGTGCGCCTGGAGCAAGTCCATCGCCAACGGCTACGCCCTGGCGGCCGTCACCGGCGTGGACAGCCTGCGCGATGCCGCCACCCGCATCTATGCGACAGGCTCCTTCTGGTCGGGCGGCGTGGCCATGGCGGCCAGCCTGGCCACGCTGGACGTGGCCGATGCGCAGGACGTGGTCGGCCATGTGCAGGCCATGGGCCAGCGCCTGCGCGACGGCATCGCGGCCCAGGCCGCCAGCCACGGCATGCCGGTGCGCCAGACCGGCCCGGCCGCGCTGCCGCTGATCCTGTTCGAGGACGATCCGGCCTTCGAGAAGGGCTCGGCCTTCACCGTCGAGGCCCTGCGCCGCGGGGTCTACCTGCATCCCCGCCACAACATGTTCCTCTCGCTCGCGCACACCGAGGCCGACATCGACCAGGCACTCGAAGCCACCGACGCCGCCTTCGCCGCCGTGTCCCGGCGCTTCGGGTCCCGATGACGTTGCCGGACTCCATGATTGAAGGAGAGATGCAGATGGCATCCGCCCCCCGTCCCACGCCTGCCGGCGCGGCCGACCCTGTCGGCGGCGCCTCCATCGAGATCACGCGGCTGGCCAAGCGCTTCGGTGCCGTCCGCGCCGTGGACGATGTCTCGCTGCAGGTCCGTCCGGGCGAGTTCCTGGCGCTGCTCGGGCCCAGCGGCTCGGGCAAGACCTCCATCCTCATGAGCATCGCCGGCTTCGAGCTGCCCGATGCCGGCCAGATCGCCATCGACGGTCGCGACGTGACCTACCTGCCGGCCAACCATCGCAACCTGGGCATGGTCTTCCAGAAGTACACGCTGTTCCCGCACCTCACGGTGCTGGACAACGTGGCTTTCGGCCTCAAGATGCGCGGCGTGGCCAAAGGCGAGCGCCACCGCCTGGCCGAGCAGGCACTGGCCACCGTGCGGCTCGCCGGCCTGGGCGCGCGCATGCCGGCCCAACTGTCGGGCGGGCAGCAGCAGCGCGTGGCCCTGGCCCGCGCCATCGTCTACCGGCCGAAGGTGCTGCTGATGGACGAGCCACTCAGCGCCCTCGACAAGAACCTGCGCGAGGAGATGCAGCTGGAGATCAAGCGCCTGCAATCGCAGCTGGGCATCACCGTCGTCTTCGTGACCCACGACCAGGGCGAGGCGCTGACCATGGCCGACCGCGTCGCCATCCTCAACCAGGGCCGCATCCAGCAGCTGGACGAGCCCAAGGCGCTGTACGAACGGCCGCGCAACCGCTTCGTCGCCGGCTTCATCGGCGAGACCAACTTCATCCCCGTCGGCGTGGGGCCGTTGCGTGGCGAGGTGGCCACGGTGCAGCTGCCGGGCGGCACGCACCACTGCGAGGTGGGGGCGCAAGCACTGGTGGGCCTGGACGCTGCGGGCGGCCGGGGCGTGGCGGCGCTGCGGCCGGAGCAGATCGCGCTGGTGAATCCCGAAGACCCGTCCGCACTGCGCGCCCGCGTGGCCGGCGTGATCTACAGCGGTTCCACCGTGCTGTGCATCGCCAACCTGGACGACGGCACCGAGCTGCGCGCCCGCCTGTCCGATCCGAGCCGGGTGAACGTGCAGGCCGGCGACCAGGTCGGCCTGCGCTGGTCGCCCGAGGCGCTGCGCGTCTATGGCGAAGAGGCGGCCACCGCATGAGCGCCGTCGCCCCTCCCGTGGCGGCATCGGCCCTGGCGCCACCGTCGCCGCTGCGTCGGCTCTGGCTGGGCGGCCGGCAGCTCAGTGGTGGCTGGACGGCTTTGCTGCTCGCGCCTTTCTTTGCGCTGCTGCTCATCGTCTTCCTGTATCCGCTGCTGAGCCTGCTGTCGCTCAGCGTGCTGGAGCCGCACCCCACGCTGGACAACTACGCCCGTGTGTTCGACAACCCCGTCTATCTGCGGGTGATGGTGCGCACCGGATGGATCAGTCTGCTCACCACCGTGCTGGCGCTGGTGCTGGGCTTTCCCATCGCCTACATGATGACGCGCGTGAAAGGCGCGGTCGCACTGCTGCTGACGGCCTGCGTGCTGCTGCCGCTGTGGTCCAGCGTGCTGGTGCGCACCGCGGCATGGATCGTGCTGCTGCGCCGCGACGGCATCGTCAACAACGCCCTGCAGTGGCTGGGCCTGACGGGTGAGCCCATGAAGCTGCTCTACACCGAGGGCGCTGTCGTGCTGGCCATGGCCCATGTGCTGCTGCCCTTCCTGATCCTGCCGATCTACTCGGCGCTCAAGAACATTCCCGACGACTACATGCGGGCGGCGGCCATGCTGGGCGCCAACCGCCGGCGCGCCTTCTTCGAGGTGCTGCTGCCCATGAGCCGGGCCGGCATCTGGAGCGGCTGCCTGATGGTCTTCCTCTCGGCGCTGGGCTTCTTCGTCACGCCCGCGCTGGTGGGCAGCCCGCAGGAGCTGATGATCGCCACGCTGGTGTCGCAGCAGGTGCGCGAGATGCTCGACTGGCCCTTCGCCGCCGCGCTGATCGGCGTGCTGATGGTGGTCGTCGCCACCCTGACGATGGTCTTCAACAAGGCCGTGAGCTTCAACCGTCTGATGGGAGGCGGCGCATGACCGACACCCCGAGCGTCCCACCGGCCCGTCGCAACCGGGCGCCCTTCGACCTGGGCAGCCTTTCGCTGCGCGTCTACGTGTGGCTGGTGGTGCTGTTCATCATGCTGCCCACGCTGATCATCGTGCCGATGTCCTTCAGCCCGGCGGACTACCTCGAGTTCCCGCCGCGCGGCTTCACGCTGCACTGGTACGAGGAGTTCTTCGCCGATCCCCAGTGGCAGCGCGCCGCCCTGCTGAGCCTGCGCGTGGCCGCGCTCACCATGGTCTGTTCGGTCGTGATCGGCACCATGGTGGCGTATGCCATCGTGCGCGGCGCCGCGCGCCTGCGCCCGGCCACGCAGCTCATGGTCATCGGCCCGGTGATCGCGCCACACATCGCGGTGGCGGTGGCCTGCTACCTGTTCTATCAGCGCCTGGGCGTGGTGGGCACGATGACCGGCTTCGTGGCCGCGCACACCGTGCTGGCGCTGCCCTTCGTGGTCTTTACCGTCTCGGCGGCGCTGTCGCGCGTGGACCCCGACCTGGAGTCGGCCGCCATGAGCTGCGGCGCCAGCCGGCTGCGCGCCTTCTTCCTGGTGACGCTGCCGCTGATCGTGCCGGGCCTGCTGAGCGGTGCGCTGTTCGCGTTCATCATCTCCTTCGACGAACCGGTGGTGTCCTTCTTCGTCTCCAGCGTGCGCCAGCGCACGCTGCCGCGCCGCATGTTCGAGGACATCGAGCAGAACCTCACGCCGGTCATTCCCGCCATCGCGACGCTGCTGACCCTGCTGTCGATCGCGGTGCTCGTCGCCGCCGCGCTGCTGCGCGTCATGGAGGCCCGGCGGCGCAGCCGCTGAGCCCCCTGCCTTCTCTCCCTATCCCTGGTCTTCACTCGCAAGGAGTTCGTGATGATGAATTGGCTCGATCCACGCAAGGGCGCCCGCGCGCTCGTCCTCGGCGGCGCGGCGCTGCTCGGTGCCGCTGGCGCCTCGGCCCAGGCCCTCGAGAAGGAACTGGTGATCGCCACCACCGGCGGTCTGATCGAGAAGGCGCTGGTGCAGTCCTTCTACACACCCTTCTCCAAGGCCAAGGGCGTGGACGTGATCCCCGCCGCCATCGAGGTGCCCGACCAGTGGGCCAAGGTGCAGGCCATGTCGCGCAGCGGCGGCATGGAGTTCGACATCGTGACCGCCACCCCGCCCGACCTGGTGCAGAAGAAGGACCTGCTGCAGCCCATCGACTGCAGCAAGCTGCCCAGCGTGACGGCCAACGGCGTCAAGGGCGCCTGCACGCCCTATGGCGTGATGCGCACCGTGGGCGGCATGCAGATCGGCTACAACACCGAGGTCTTCAAGGACGGCAAGGGCCCCAGGACCTGGGCCGACTTCTGGGACACCGCCAAATTCCCCGGCCCGCGCGGCCTGCCCGACACCGGCGACCGCGAATGGTGGGTGCCCGTGGCCGCCCTGCTGGCCGATGGCGTCGCGCCCGACAAGCTCTTCCCGCTCGACCTGGACCGCGCCTACAAGAAGCTCGACAAGCTGCGCCCCAGCATCGCCGTGTGGTGGAAGAGCGGCGACCAGCTCCAGCAGACCATGCGCAGCAAGGAGGTGGTCATGACCATGGGCTATTCGGGCCGCCTGATCTCGCTGATCAACGCCAAGGTGCCGCTGGCCGTGTCGTGGGACGGCGCCATCCGCGACGTGGGCTACATGGCCATTCCCAAGGGGGCGCCGCACCCCAAGGCCGCCATGGCCTACCTCGATTTCTTCTACAGCCTGCCGCCCGAGCAGCACGTGAAGTTCGTCGATGCCGTCAGCTACGACACCGGCAGCGCCAAGACCGCCAACCTGTTCCCGCCCGAGCGGCGCGCCATGCTGGCCACCTCGGCCGAGAACTTCGACAAGCTGATCGTGGCCGACTACGAATGGATCGGCAACAACCGCCAGATGCTGCGCGACCGCTGGATCGCCTGGCTGGGCCGCTGAGTCGCAAGGCCGGGCAGGCGGTGCGCAGCGGCCCCGATACTCGCTGCGCCGCCGCCCCGGCGGCTTTCTTCGCAGCCCCACAGAGATGAACATGTCCACCCCTGGTCTCAACGTCGTCGGCCGAACCAACCTCGCCAGCCAGATCTACGAAAGCCTGCGCGAGAAGCTCATGTCCGCGGTCTTCCAGCCCGGGCAGCGGCTCAAGATCCGCGAACTGGCCAAGGAGATCGGCACCAGCGAGACGCCCGTGCGCGAGGCCCTGATCCAGCTGGTGCGCGACCGCGCCCTGGAGATGAAGGAAGGCTATTTCATCCGCGTGCGGCAGCTGAGCCTGGCCGAGTACCTGGAGTTGCGCGACATCCGGCTGGCGCTGGAGCCGCTGGCCGCCGAGCGGGCCATCCCGCTGCTCGACGATGCCGCGATCCGGCAGCTGACCGAGTCGCACCGGCTGCTGATGCGGGCGGAAAAGACGCGCGACTATCGCGCCGCGCTGCAGCACAACTTCGACTTCCACTTCGGCATCTACCGCCGCTCGGGCATGCCGCAGCTCACCGAGTTGCTCGACCGCATCTGGGTGCAGGTGGGGCCGATGCTCAACTTCCTGTACCCGCACGGCCATCCCAGCTACGACGCAGAGCACCAGCACATGAACGTCCTCAAGGGCCTGCAGGCCCGCGACGTGGCCCTGGTCACGCAGGCCATCCGCGACGACCTGGTCGAGGGCGGACGCAACTTCGTGAAGGTGCTTACCGAGATCGACCACAACCCCGAGCGCGCGGCCGAGCTGCTGGCGCTTCGCAACCAGCCGGCGTCCCCCGGCAAGACACCGCCCTGACCATGATGGACCACACCAGCGACCCCCAGGCCGCGCGCTATGTGCTGGACCCGAGCCGCACCGAGCTCGCCAGCGAGTTCCGCCGCAACATCCGAGGCCCCCACAGCGAAGAGCTGCGCAAGCTGCTGCACCGCATGCGCTGGGGCGCCTTTCCGGGTCGCTACCTGCTGCTGACGGTCGAGCCCGGCCGCCGCTGGGCACTGGCGCAGATGCCCGACGCGCGCGGGCAGAAGGTGAAGGTCTTCCACGACGTGGTCTTCACGTCGCTGGACGAGGCCGAGTGGCATGTCTTCAAGCTGCGCTGGCAGGCACTCGCCGGCACTGCGCTGGACATCGACTGAGCCTCACGCACGCACCGCATTCCTCCACCATGACCTTTCCCATCGAGACCAACGCCTTCGTCGGCTACCCCGACCAACTCAGCGTGCGCGCGGGCGATCGCATCCGCTTCCACCTCAGCAGCGCGCAGCAGACGCAGGCCGACGTGAAGTTCGTGCGCGTGCGCTGCGCCGATGCCGACGCCACCGGCCCGGGCATCAAGTACCAGGAGATGGCGTCGCCGATCGACGGCCCGCATGCGGTGGTGCACCGCGAGGTGCCTTGCGGCTCCTTCCTGCATGTGCCGGAGGACGCGCGTCTGGCGCCCGCCGGGGCCTTCACCTTTGGCGCCTACATCTGGCCCACGCGCCTGACCGACACGCCCCAGACCGTGATGGCACGCTGGTGCGACGACTCGGGCCGGGGCTATGCGCTGCAGGTGAGCCGCGCCGGCGTGGGCGTGCGCGTGGGCAGCGATGCGGGCGTCGCCGAACTGGGGACGGGCGTGGCGCTGGAGCAGCGGCGCTGGTACTGGGTGCAGGCCAGTCTGGACCCGGCCACGGGCGAGATGCACGTGCTGCAGTGCCGCCTGGCCGAGGGCGTGCTGCCCGAGCAGCGCCACGAGGCGCGCCGCACGGTTCCGGGCCCCTGGGAGATCGACGCCCGTTGCGCGCTGACGGTCGGCGCGCACCTGCGCGCCCGCACGGGCACCCTGTGCGCGGGCCACTACGACGGCAAGATCGAAGGTCCCCGCCTCGTGCTGGGCCGCATGGACGCCGACGCGCTGCGCCGCTGCGATGAGGCGCCCCGGCCCGGCCAGGCCGATGCGCAGCTGGTGGCCTGCTGGGACTTCTCGCAGGGCATCGAGACGCTCGACGTGCTCGACCTCTCGGCCAACCGCCTGCACGGCCGCCTGCACCAGCTGCCCTGCCGCGCCATGACCGGCGTGCGCTGGACGGGCGATGTGCACGATTGGCGCGCCGCACCACAGCAGTACGGCGCCATCCATTTCCACAGCGACGACATCTACGACTGCGAATGGCCGGTCACGCTGGAGCTGGACGTGCCGCGCAGCTGGAAGTCCGGCTTCTACGCCCTGCGCCTGCGACCTCCGGGCGAGGGCGGCACGCGCGCCGCGGACGATGCCGAGACCTTCATCACCTTCTTCATCACGCCCGCAGCCGATGCGGCGCGGGCCCCGCTGGCGGTGCTGGCGGCCAGCATGACCTACATGGCCTATGCCAACAGTGCGCTGCGGCTGCATGCCGTGCACTTCGAGGTGCTGACCGAGCGGCTGCTGATGCTGACCGGCGACGACGTCTACCTGCAGGAGCATCCGGAAGTCGGTCAGTCCACCTACGACCACCACATCGACGGCAGCGGCCGCGCCTACAGCTCCTGGCTGCGGCCGGTGCTGAACATGCGGCCGCGCTCCACGCCCGGCAACCTGGCCATCGACAGTCACTTCCTGGACTGGCTGGAGGAGAAGGGCATCGACTACGACGTCATCACCGACGTCGAGCTGGACCGCCAGGGCCCCGGCGCGCTGGCCGGCTACCGCACGCTCGCCACGCTGTCGCATCCCGAGTACTACAGCGAGGCCATGATGAACGGCATCATGGCCTTCCAGAACGGGGGCGGCCGGCACCTGGCCCTGGGCGCCAACGGCTTCTACTGGCGCTGCGCCTTCCATCCGCAGGCGCCCGCCGCGGTGGAAGTGCGCCGCGGCATGGCCGGCACCCGCACCTGGGAGTCGCAGCCCGGCGAGGTGCACCTGGCCGGCACCGGCGAGCCCGGGGCGCTGTGGCGCCACAGCGGCTTCGCGCCGCAGAAGCTGATCGGCGTGGGCTTCGCGGCGATGGTCTACGACCATGCCGGCTACTACCTGCTGACGCCCGACGCGGCCAACCCGCGCGTGGCCTTCGCGGTCGAGGGCATCGCGCCCGGCGAGCGCATCGGCGATTACGGTGTGCGCATCGGCGGGGCCGTGGGCATCGAGATCGACCGCTTCGACGTCGGCCTGGGCTCCCCGCCGCATGCGGTGATGCTGGCCACCTCGCACGGCCTCGGGCCGGGCGCGCTGCCCACGCCCGAGGAATACCGCACCACGGTGCACGGCCTGGACGGCGAGCAGAACGCGCTGGTGCGGGCGGACATGGTGTTCTTCGAGACGGCCAACGGCGGCGCGGTCTTTGCGACGGGTTCGATCTCGTACGTGCTCTCGCTCAGCCACAACAGCTACGACAACAACATCAGCCGCATCACGGGCAATGTGCTGCAGCGCTTCCTGGACCCGACGCCCTTCGAGGTGCCGGCATGAGACATCCGGTGTCAACCCTCTTGAGAAATTTCGATGCGACAAGCGCTGGAATGGACGGCGGGGTCGTAGGCGCAGCCATCGGTCCAGA